>NZ_DATCRD010000031.1:0-28960 GCF_036569185.1 Chitinophaga sp. | reverse complement strand
AAGTTGAAAGATCACCGGCTGGCCGGCCGACAGCGCGAGGTTGAAAACACCGTCGTTCACAGGGTGCTGACGGTGAATAATGGGACTATCTACTTTATCATTTTCCAGTTTTTTATCCCGGCTATGTAAAAATGGATAATGCGTGTTGCCATCTTCAGATAATAAGCATAAAGTATAATACTGGCTGCCAAACAGCTCCAGTATTTCATTATTGATGATATCCCAGAGATCCGCCCGGCTGCGCGCAGCAGCGATCCTGCCTGCTATGCAAAGCAAACTTGCCTGTTCGTTTTCTTTTTGAATGAGTTGATTTTCAAAGATGACATCTTTGTTGGGATGATGGTTCCGGTCTATTCCTGTAGCACCGTTGTGATTGGTTTTCCGCATGATCGAAATTAGTGAATTTCATAGAGCATGACAAGGAAACGATATCATAAAATTACGACATGTCGTATTTTTTTAAATCGATTATTTTCATAAACTTTTGATTTTTAAATAATTACAGGTAGGCATATGGTTTGAATTGCCTGGGCAAAACAAATCAAAAATTATGAGTACCAAAGAAACCACACAGCAGATACCGGCTGTAGAAAATGATCCGGCTATTTCAAAAGAAACCAAAGCTTTTTTAAGTGTGCTGAATGTACCGGGCGCACCCGGACTGGAAACACTCTCTGTAAATGACGCCCGCCAGGCGCTGGTGAATGCGCAAGCGGCTGTGGATGTTGATTACTCAGGGATTGAAGAAAGTGAGAAAACAATCAGCGCCGATGGTTTTTCGATCAAATT
Source organism: Chitinophaga sp. (assembly GCF_036569185.1). Classification (GTDB taxonomy): domain Bacteria; phylum Bacteroidota; class Bacteroidia; order Chitinophagales; family Chitinophagaceae; genus Chitinophaga. The sequence goes on along the minus strand of NZ_DATCRD010000031.1, from coordinate 28,171 downwards.
AAATATCGTAAAGCCGGAAGGAAACAAGGAACAGCTCCCGGTTTTTATTTTCATTCATGGAGGCGGCTGGGTATTGGGCGATTATCCTACGCATAAAAGAATGGTGAGAGACCTGGTGGTACTGTCCGGTGCAGCAGCTGTTTTTGTGAATTACACGCCTTCACCCGAGGCACATTATCCCCAGGCCGTAAATGAAATTTATGCAGCTACCAAATGGGTGGCGGAGCATGGTGCCGAAATTGGCGTAGATGGTAGCCGCCTTGCAGTTGTAGGTAACAGCGTAGGAGGCAATATGGCCACTGTAACCGCCATCAAAGCCAAGGAAAACAAAGGGCCGGAGATCCGTGTACAGGTGCTGTTCTGGCCGATCGTTGACGCAGGATTTGAACATGATACCTATAAGCGATTTGGACAGGACCGCTTTCTGACCACTCCTTTAATGAAATGGCTATACGACCAATACACCACTGACCAGGCCGAGCGTGAGCAGATTTATGCATCCCCGCTCAATGCTACCATCGATCAGTTAAAGGGGCTTCCTCCTGCTTTAATACAGGTGGCCGAAGCGGATGTGCTCCGTGATGGGGGAGAGGCTTATGGCCGTAAGCTCGATGAAGCCGGAGTAGTGGTAACTACCATTCGATACAATGGAATGATCCACGACTTCGGGCTATTGAACGGTTTGGCAAATATTCCCCAGACAAGATCACTTTTTCTTCAGGCAGCAGCCGAGCTCAAAAAATACCTGGAAATAAAGTAACCGCTGAAGCAGATTTGCTAATTCAAAAAAATATATCGTGAGAATAACTTTATCAGTTGCGGCAGTCCTCGCATTTTCGCTTATGACCGCCGGCAGCTCAGCTCAAAACAAACCATCAGCCAGGGCCGAATACATCGAGGTGGAGCCCAATGTAAGATTGCATGTCACCGATCTTGGAGAAGGAACGCCCGTTGTGCTCATTCATGGATATCCTTTAAGCGACGCCTGTTGGGAATACCAGTACCATGCCCTGGTAAAGGCTGGCTACCGGGTTATTGGCATTACTTTGCGGGGATTTGGTTTATCCGATAAGCCATATGGCAAGTATAACTATGATCAGTTTGCAACGGATATAAAAGTGGTGCTCGATAAGCTAAATATTAAAGATGCCATTCTCGGCGGGCATTCGATGGGAGGAGCGATATCAATTCATTATGTGGCCAGATTTAATGCGGCGCATGTAAAAAAACTGGTGTTGTTCGACGCAGCGGCGCCTCGCCACACCCAGGAACCGGATTACCCTTACCCGTTGTTCACCAAAGATCAGATCTCCGGTTGGATAGAGTTGCACAATAATAATCGCCCGGCCTTATTTGACGCCGTAGCGGCAAAGTTCACCCTGTCGCCCACTTCGCTGACACCAGGTTTGGGTAACTGGCTGGGGGGTATTGAAGCGCAATCCTCTCCATACGCCACTGAACAAGCCCTGATTGCACTCAGGGATGAGGACCTGCGATCAGATCTGCCAAAAATAAAGATACCTACGCTTATCTTACATGCCAGGCAGGACAGCATCGTGTCTTACGCACTGGCAGAACAGATGAAGGCAGGTATCAGGAACTCAACGCTGGTGCCCTTTGAAAAAAGTGGTCATGCTGCGTTTATAGAAGAAAAAGACAAGACCAATGCTGAGCTGATCAGGTTTATTAAACAATAGCAGGAGCATTTTCAGGTAATGTAACGGGGACAAGCCAGATGGCGGGTCCCCGTTTTGTTAAACCCACGTCCAGCGTGCTATTTACAATAATTTACAATGGTTACATTTTAATTTACAATCCTAATCCTTCAGGCTAAAAGAATCAAAGTAGTTTCGCTGTATCAAACTTTACAGGATATGAAAAACAAAAGAGATGCCTTAAGCGGATCTGATTTATCCAGGTCAATTAAAACTACAAACAATATGAAAAAGGTTATTTATGCGCTGATCTTACCGCTGGTTGTGGTAAGCGGATTAGTATTTGCTAATCGCGAAATTAAAAATCAAAGTTCTAAAAAATCAACCCCCAAGCCACTCTCTGCTGCAGAAATGAAAGCAGAAAGGGAAAAATGGGAGGCTACACCTGCCGGGATAATGTTCAAAAAATGGGAAGCGTCTCCTGAAGGACAAAAGGTGCTGGCCTGTGCTGCTAAAATAAGGAAGCCTGTAAGTGCTTTTACCAATATGGAGGCTGTTATAACCTCTCTTTCTCTTCCGCCAGGCTCACGATTAGGTTTCGGAGTGATGGCCCGGATTAATGGCGACGATTATATTCTGAGTTTCGGGCTGGAAAAATCTGATGAGTTTCAGCAATTGCGTAACCTGAAGGTGAACGACAAAATAATTATAAGAAGCCATGGTGTATCGTATGCACCTAAGTATGCATATCCCATAGTATCGGGCGATTATGTGGAACAGGATAGTAAGGTAATTTATAAACGCCCTCCTCATAAAGGTTGCTGAGTAAGTCAATTGTTAAACAGGCGCCTGGGCTGACCAAAAATATAAAGGTTGTAAGCAATGCCTTACAACCTTTTGGCGTTATTGTCTGTTCCGTCTCCGTGGGCGATGAACCGGTCCCTCATCTTTCAACGATGCGACCGGAAGGGAAAAATATGAATCCATAATTTTTTTCTCTACTTTTATCCCAAAGTAAAACTCGTTGAAAGGTAAGGATCTGACCAGTAATGAAGAACTCCTGAGCCAGATGGCTGCTGGTGATCAGGGCGCTTTTACACAACTATACCGGCGTCATTGGGAGTCTCTCTTTATTACCACCGTCCGGGTGATCCGGGATAAGGAGGACGCGGAGGATATTGTGCAGGAGGTGTTTGCGTCCTTATGGAACAGGCGTCTGGAGCTGGATCTTACCTGCTCGCTGGGAACCTATCTTCAGGCCAGTGTGAAATATAAGGCAATCAACTATATAGAAAAGAATATCACCCGCCGGCACTACCTGTCGGCGCTGGGTAAAACTTCCGAGGTCATCGAACCTCCGTCCGCAGACGTGCTCCTGCGCGTGAAAGAGATACAGCAGGTGTTGCAATCCGTTATCGCCAACATGCCGCCCAAAATGCGTGAAGTATACCTGCTCAGCCGTCAGCAGCATCTGTCGCACAAAGAGATTGCCGCTCATCTGGGTATTTCAGAATTGACGGTGAAGAAGCATATCCAGAACGCCCTGCAATTGTTACGGTCGGCCATGGGCAATACCAACGCCCAGGTCTCCGCCCTCCTTATTTATCTGTTGTCCTAAGCGCCTCCTGCCGCATGTAAACCCAGGATGAAAAAATTATTATCTTTTTTTTACTACCTCGGCTACTTTCACCTGACTATATATAAGGATGCACGAATGGTTATTCAAAAAATCTATCTATGGATGCTACAACTGCCAGGGCTCTCTTGCAGCGATATCTTGATGGTAACGCGAGTGAGGAAGAGATTTTATTGATAGAACAATGGTACCAGCAACTGGTTGATGAAGGACATTGGGCATGGGCGGAGGGAGAGCGACAGCAGGTGGAATCGGCCATGGAGGCGCGCCTGCTGCAGCAGATAGGGATGGAAACGCCGGGCCGTCATAAGCTGGTGTGGCTCCGCAAAAAAAGCCTGGCCATTGCTGCTGTATTCATCCTGCTGATAGTGGTGGCAGGATTGTTCTTCAGCCGTACAAAGCCGCATACGATCGCTTCTGTGGCGGAACGCTATCGCGATGATGTCCAGCCAGGGCACAGCGCAGCTGTTCTTACCCTCTCAGGAGGGAAGACTGTTTTGCTCGATAACAGCACCACTAAAACAATTGGCCATCAGGGCAGCACTGTTATTCTCAGCGATAGCGGCCAGCTTGTATACCAGGCCGGCGCCGGAAAAGCACCGGAGATCTTTTATAACACATTGACCACGCAGAAAGGGAATCAGTACCATCTAACCTTACCGGATGGCACAAAGGTGTGGTTGAATGCCGCCTCCTCTATCACTTATCCCACGGCATTCACAGGTAAAGAGCGCAGGGTCGCTATCAGTGGCGAGGTATATTTTGAAGTAATGAAGAACCAGCAAAAGCCTTTCATTGTGCAGCAGGGAGATATGCGCGTTGAGGTATTGGGCACCAGTTTTAATGTCAACGGGTATGGCGATGGGGAGGCCCTTAGAACAACTTTAGTGGAAGGAAAAGTAAAGGTAGAGAAGGGGTCAGCAGGAAGTATCCTGGAACCCGGCCAACAAGCGGTTATTTCGAATGGCGGCGGCGCCATTTTTATCGACCATAATCCGGACATCGATGCGGTGCTCGCCTGGAAGAATGGCAGTTTCGCATTCAAAGACGCCGGCATCGAGGCCATCATGCAACAGGTGCAGCGCTGGTATAATGTTGACGTAGTTTATCAGACCAGGATCAAAAAGCATTTCATTGCGGATATTCCCCGTAATGCTCCCTTATCACAATTGTTACAGCTGCTGGAAGCCACCGACCAGGTGCACTTCCGCATCGAAGGAAGAAAAGTTTTCGTTTTACCATAAAGAAGCTGGTTGCCAAAACAAAACCGCTCCGGGGTAGGATCCGGAGCGGCTTAAAGTTCGGGTTATGCCAATTACAATCGACCAAAAACTGCTTATTGTCTAATCCAAACATTGCAAATGTATGCAATTTATTAACTGCTGCGTGCTGCCGCCGCGAGGGTGGAGTATGCCTACCAAAACATGGATGGTTATGAAGTTGACTGCTATCTTCCTTCTTGCCGTCTGTCTACAGGTCAGCGCCACTGGTTTTTCCCAGGTGGTGACCCTCTCTTTCAGAAATGCTCCGCTGGAACGAGTCTTCAAAGAAGTAAAGAAACAGACCGGCTACAGCTTTGTCTACACCCGGGAGCTAGTGGACGTCGCCAACGGGGTGACGGTCAGTATGGCGAACGCTCCATTGAGAGAAGCGTTGGAGCGCTGTTTAGCGGGTTCGCCACTGACCTTTGAGATCCGGGACAAGTTTATCATTATCAAACCGAGGCTGGTAACGCCTGTTCTGCCGAATGTTACTGACACGGCGCGACCCAGGTCCAACGACGACAAGGGCAGGTTGCAGGTGTGCCTTGTTGATGGAGCCGACCTGCTGGTGGGGGCCTCGGTTATCATCCGAAAGGAAGGGCGTGTGTCGGCATCCGGCACCGCGGATGTCAACGGCTGGTTCAGGACATCGGGCCTTGCGGAAGGCGTCTATATGTTAGAGGTCAGCTTTATCGGCTATGAAAAGCTGACACAGGCCGTAACGATAAAGGATAAGCCGCAGACATTGTTCCTGCCTATGAAGAAGGCGACAAGTACGCTGGATGCCGTTCAGACAACGGCCTATTCGAAAACGACATTGCGGTTCAATACGGCGGATATCAGTACCATCCGCGCGGAGGAAATTGAGCGTAACCCGGTATCCAATGTGTTACAGGCCCTGGAGGGCCGTGTGGCAGGGATGCAGGTGACCCAGCTGACCGGTAAAGCCAATGGAGGATTTGTTGTTCAGATAAGGAGCCTCAACACATTGTCGGGCGACAGGGCCGCACCGCCTAATGTTCCCAGGAACGGCGGGCAGCCGATCTATATCGTTGATGGTGTGGAATACCCGGCCAGCGCGTGGTTGCCAATGAACGATTTTAACTTTCAATTACCGCAGATGGGTGGCAATGCCCTCAACTATCTGGATCCGTCACTTATAGAATCGATCAACGTATTGAAAGGCGCCAGTGCCACAGCGGTCTATGGTTCACGCGGCGCCTTTGGCGTTATCCTGATCACCACGAAGAAAGGAAAGGCAGGCAAGCCTTCCCTGGCGGTAAATTACTCCCAGGGCATATCAACACTGGGGCGTGCCCCAAAGCTGCTCGATCTGAAAGGATACCTGGAGTTGCGGCGGGAGGCGTTCGCTAACGACAGCGTCAGGCCGGCCTTGTTTGATTATGACGTCAATGGCGTCTGGGACAGCACGCAGAGTACCGACTGGAAGCAATTTTTCCTTGGCAGTCATGCTGCTACCACGCGGTTGAATGCCAACTATACCGGCGGGAGCCAGAACAGCAATTACCTGATAGGGGCCAACTATAGCTCCACAGGCAATATTGAACGAAATGTGGGATCGGTGCGACAGGGCGGTATGAATTTCAGCATCAATGCGTCTACCAATGACCGGAAATTTCGCATGGGCCTGTCCGGAAGTTATTCTACTAATGTCGATAATACAGTGCCGGTGGACTTTGCAAGCTCCGGTATTTACTGGGCGCCGAATGCACCCAAACCTTTTTTGCCCGACGGTAAGGTCAATTGGGAAAGTCCTGGCCTCTCAGGCAATCCTGTTGCTTTGCTGAACGCGATTTACAGAAATAATACAGATAACCTGATCGCCAGCGCTTCGCTGACCTTTACCCCAATAGAAGGGTTGTCCTTTACGGCCGTGGGTGGGTTCAGCCTGTTGTCTGCAAAGGAATTCACCGGAAAACCTGCCGCGATGTTCAATCCGGCCAACTTTACCCCTGCACAGCGTGCCTCCACACTCAATCAATACAAAATAAGGACCCTTAGCGCCGATCCTCGCGCGGAGTATGTACATACCTGGGGAAAGGCTCATCTCAATGTGATCGTCAGCGCCAGTATCAGGGACAGGGTTGATCAGCAGACTAAGATCGATGGGGCCGGCTTTGCTACCGACCAGTTGATGATGAACCCTGTAAATGCCAATACGCCACCTACTACCACCTATAATTCTAAGCCAATGAGAAATATCGGCGGCGTTGCGGCGATCAACTTCCGCTGGGCCGATAAGTATATTTTAGATCTCAGCGGCCGGCGTGACGGCTCTTCCGTATTTGGCAACAACAGGCAGTTTGGGAATTTCGGTGCTGTAGCAGGGGCCTGGATCATCAGCGAGGAACCCTGGTTCAAGCCAATACGTAAGGTGGTCGATTTTCTCAAGGTGAAAGGCAGCTATGGCCTTGTTGGTGCAAGCGCGATATCGCCCTATCAGTATATCAATATCTATTATGCTACCCCTGCCGCTTATGGCGGAGGGCTTGGGCTTGCTCCCGCGAACCTGTCCAACCCTTACCTGCACTGGGAAACGAACCATAACCTGGAATTGGGCCTGAACGTTGACCTGTTCAAAGGAAGGCTGAATATCGAGGCTATTTACTTTACGAACAAAGCAGGGGATCAGCTGACGAGCCAGTCACTGGCTTCGCTTACCGGCTTCGACTACTACACCGTTAATACACAGGCGCAGATCCGGAGCTATGGGGCGGAGTTCACGGTCAATACCAGGAATATACAGACCAGGGATTTCTCCTGGAACAGCCGGATAATGCTGACGATACCGCGGACCAAACTACTGGCCTATCCCGGTTTGGAGACCGTGCCCTATAACTTCAATTATATTATCGGTAAACCGATAACGGGCTACAAGTTGTACAACTATGCAGGCGTGGACCCGGCCACAGGATATTACAGTTTCTACAATGCCAAGGGAGAGAAAGGATCGTATCTGTCCTATACGAATACGCTGAAACCCAGCGACCAGACGGGTTTTGTGGATGTTGCGCCTAAATGGTATGGGAGTGTGCTGAATACCGTAAGCTATAAGAGCTTCAGCCTGGATTTCCTTGTGTCGGTAATGAATAAGATCGGGCCCAATTACCTGGCGTTCCCGTACACCCCCGCGGGCTACATTAACAATAATATCCCGGCAGATATAGCGGAGATGCGTTGGAGAAAGCCGGGAGATGAGGCTTCCGTCATGAAGGCGACCCAGAGCACTAAAGGGAACCTGAACAATACTTATTTCAGGAACAGTACGGGAGCATTTGGTGATGCGAGTTATGCCCGTCTGCAAAACCTGAGCATCAGCTACCGGCTGCCGGCCCGGCTGACCCAAAGGGCTGGTATGGCATTCGTATCGGTATATGTGGCAGGACAGAATTTACTCACCGTATCTAAATACAAAGGGCTCGATCCGGAAAACCTGCAACGGGGCTTACCACCGCTGCGCGTATTTACGGGCGGGGTTTCGGTGCGATTTTAAATCTTTAAATTTTTCGATCATGATAAATCTTTTCAGGTATATACGTATTTCGTGGCTGTGGGTGATGCTGTTGGCGGCTATATCGGGCTGCAGGAAATATCTCGAAGTGCCATTACCGTTGAACTCCATGCCTGTGTCTTCGGCTTTTGAGAATGACATTACAGCTGCTGCGGCGCTTACGAGCGTGTACACAGTGCTGGCCCAGCAAGCCATACTTGATGGGACGGATGGATTAGGATCGGTTACAGGATTGTATACTGATGAGCTGAAATTACAAAATACGCTCATGAGCTCCGACTATGTGCCGATATACAGTAACGGGGTTAGCAGCAGTTCAAAAGTTGTCAATTATTGGGCAACTATTTATAAGCAGCTGTATTCGGTGAACACGGCGATAGAGGGCCTTAAGCCGGCAACCAGCCTCACTTACCAGCACCAGTGGCTGGGAGAAGCCTATTTCCTGAGAGGGCTGTTTTATTTCTACCTGGCGAATATTTATGGCGAAGTACCGCTGGTGGTGAGTACCGACTACCTGGCTAACAATGTGCTGGCCAGAAGCCCGCAGGCCGATGTTTATGCCCAGGTAGTATCTGACCTCCGGCAGGCGCAGTCGCTGCTGGACAATAAGTATCACGACGCAACCGGCGCGGTGACGACCAGCAGGGGAAGGCCCAACAGGGCGGCCGCTACAGCCCTGCTGGCGCGGGCATATCTCTATATGAAGGACTGGAAGAATGCCGCAGCACAGGCAGACAGCCTGATCGGCAATACGGCAGACTTTCAGCTGCCCGACCTGTCCAAAGCGTTCCTGGTGAACAGCAAAGAGGTGATCTGGGGCCTGATACCCTTTGGCAACTCGTATCCCAGCTATGCCGTAAAGGATGCAACTACCTATTATTTGGTGCCGGGGCTGCCAATAGCTTCATTAACAGTAGTGTCGACAATGAGCGATGCCCTTGTGGTGGCTTTCGAACCGAGGGATGGCCGTTGGCCCGCCTGGGTTGGGAAGGACAGTTTGTCGCCCACGGAAATCTATTACTACGCTTACAAATATAAGGTTCGCGACAAACAAACACCGCCGCAGGAGATCTTCGCGGTGCTGCGACTGGCGGAGCAATACCTGGTTAGGGCGGAAGCGAAAGCGCAGCAGAACGATCTTACCGGTGCGCTGGCAGACCTGAATGCTGTTCGCGCCCGCGCGGGTTTAGGAGCTTCTACGGCCGCTACGCAGCCTGATGTGCTGGCTGCCATTCTGCGCGAGCGCAGGGTGGAGCTGTTCACGGAGACAGGCCACCGCTTTTTCGACCTTCGCCGTACGGGAAAACTGGATGCAGTAATGAATGTGGCAGCGCCTTTAAAAGGCGGCTCCTGGAACAGTTATATGGCATGGTGGCCAATACCTGTGAGAGAGATTCAAAATGATCCCCACCTGGTTCAAACGCCGGGGTATTAATCAATATGGTAGTTCAGTGGGACAGGTCGCCCGGTTAATAAGGGCTGGTGATATTCCCGTGTAGAAAAAAATACGTATAGGCTTCAAGGTTAGTAATGGTGTGTCAGCATTTTCTCATGTGCACCTCCGCCCGGTTCTGAGGCGGTAGCTTACGTGAATTACCAGGTATACAACAAAAAATAATAATCGTATGAAAAAATTGAGCATCTGCTTATTACTGGTATGTGCTTTTATAGCTGCACAGGCGCAGGAAGAATTTATCATTGAAGGAAAAGTAAGTGGTGAGAGAACGCCCCGGAAGATATTCCTCAGATATTGGACAAATCACGTAAAACAGGAGACTCATAGAGATTCGGCGCTGGTAATAAATGGATCTTTTACATTTAAAGGAATGGTGAATGGGACGATGTATGCCAGGCTGAGTACAGGGGAGTTATTTGATGAATATCCGTTGGAACAGTCCTTTTTCATTGAAAAAGGCGTAACTAAAGTGATATGGGAAGAGCGGCAAAGGGCCGTTTTTAGCGGCAACAAAACGCTGGCTGAAAACGACCTGTATGAGCTGCAAATGGCTCCTTATTATAAAAAAAACGGAGAGCTGGCAAAAAGAAGGTACGAGGCTGCCACAGATAATAATGATACTGCTGTGGCCAGGCTGGATGCGGTGTTGAAGGCCAGTTTGGGGGAATCCTTATTGAAGGGGCGTGAGTTTTTCGCTGCTCATCCCGACTCTTATGTCAGCCTGATCTACATGCTATGGTATTTAAAACAATTTGAACCGAGGGACCTTGAGCCGTTGCTGAATAACCTTAGCCCGCGCCTGCATGCAACCGAAGAATGGAAGTCGATGACTGCCGCTCTTGCGATAATGAAAAAAACGGCCGTGGGAGCAACACCGGATTTTACACAAAATAATACGGAAGGCGTTGGAGTCCCGCTTTCTTCTTTGAGAGGGAAGTACGTGCTGGTGGACTTCTGGGCCAGCTGGTGCGTACCATGCCGTAAGGAGAATCCCAATGTTGTAAAAGCATATGAAAAGTTCAGGAGCAGGAATTTTGAGATAATGTCTGTTTCATTAGATAACAATAAGGAGAACTGGTTGAAGGCGATCGAAGAGGATCATCTTACCTGGATTCATGTCAGCGATTTGAAGGGATGGAAAAATGATGTAGCGGTTGAATACGGGATTTCCAGTGTGCCGCAGAATTTCCTTCTTGACCCCAACGGCAGGGTCATTGCGAAAAATCTCCGGGGTGAAGAACTCGGAAAGAAGCTGGAGGAGCTGATCAGGAATTAATTACCGGGTAGCATCAAACAAAATAAAAAAACGTAGAAACTATAAAAATTAAAAACCAATGAAGAAATTAATTGTGGGCGCCGCTATGTTAATGCCGGTCCTGTTATTTGCCCAGGGCAAAAAATCTGTTGCAGAAAAACCGTTTACCATCCAGGGTACCGTATCTAACCAGCAATCCCCTGCCAAGGTGTTCCTCAGTATCCGTAAGAATGGCGAAACGCATACGGATTCCACTGTTACTGAGGGAGGTAAATTCAGCTTCTCCGGCGCAATAGACGAGCCTACTTTGGCCAGCCTGGCGCTGGCGCATGAACATGACGGTAAAGTGTCCAGGGGCGGAGATATGCTGGCACTCTTCCTGGAAGCAGGCATGGTTACTCTCAACAGCACCGATTCTATCAGCAAAGCGGTAGTAACCGGGTCTAAAGCAAACGACGACTATACCAAGCTGAATGAGCAGCTGAAGGTCGTAGAAATATTCGGCTCCCCCGAAATAATGAATAGATTCTTTGCCATGGCCTGGAAACAGGACAAAGAAGGCATCAAAGCCCTCAAGGATTCCCTGGATGCAGCAAAAAAAACAATGACAGAAGAATTTTTCGATGCAAATACCTCTTCACCCATCGCGCTGTTCGTATTGAACCAGTTAGCTGGTCCCTTCATCGATCCTAAGATAGCAGAGCCCCTGTATAACAAGCTCAGTAAAGAATTAAAAAGCAGCCCTTCCGGTAAACAATTCGCGAAAAAACTGGAAGCAGCCAGGAAAACTGCGGTAGGCAACAGCGCTATTGAATTCAGCCAGGCCGACAGCACCGGTAAAGCGATCGCATTATCGTCTTTCCGTGGAAAATATGTACTGGTAGACTTCTGGGCTTCCTGGTGTGGTCCCTGCCGTGCAGATAATCCTAACGTGGTGAAGGCCTACGAAAAATTCAATCCTAAAGGTTTTGAAATCCTGGGCGTATCCCTGGATATAAAAAAAGAGGATTGGCTGGCAGCTGTTGAACATGATAAACTGACCTGGGCACAGGTTTCCGACTTGAAAGGCTGGAAAAACTCTGTGGCCGCCATGTACGGTGTAGGCGCCGTTCCACAGAACTTCCTGATAGATCCGAAAGGCATCATCGTTGCGAAAAACCTCCATGGCGAAGAGCTGGAAAAGAAACTGGGAGAATTAATGAAATAATATCCCGGCAGGTACTTTTTTTATTTAATAGAAGAGCAGCGATTATGGCTGCTCTTCTTTCTAACGGCTTATTTTTTATGTTTCCAGAATCGGCTTTTTCCCTCTCCAATCCATTCTATAGCTTCACTTATCCTTTTATTTCTGGTTTCGTCGGTTTTGGCATCAGCTATCCAAATAATGTATTCCTTGCGAAAGGAATCAGACTTGCTTTCAAATATTGCCTTTGCATTCGAATGCAAGGCTAAAGCCGCTTCAAAGTAGTGAGGGACATCAGGTGTTTTAGCTTTTTCAGTCACTGGTTTTTTCCGCGTTACCTTGATGTCATTTTCGTTTAGTCGCATTGCCTCGTGCAGCATGGCGATAAACTCGTTATCGGCGGGCAAATCGCTGAGTTTCGTAATTTTGCCTAAAAACCGTTTAATGGGTTTGGATTCCTTGCTATCCTTTAGACGTGGATCGCTCATGAGCTCCGCGTTCATGAAAGTAAAAGCGCAATGCGCCTTATAGGAGGCCATCACACAGAGGTTATTACCTCTATACTCGAAATGGGGAATACCCCATTTAATCACCTCAATAACATCGGGACATTCAACCTTTATGAGATTGCGCCAATGATGCAGGACTGGTTGGGCGAAATCCTCCGCCTCAGCAATATAACGCTCTACAGATGACTGTTGATTCATCAGGTTAAGATTGTGAAAGTTGATTCATATTGACATAGGCCAGCTCCCATTTATGCCCATCCAGATCAGCAAAGCTGTGTTGATACATAAAGCCATGATCTTTAGCTGCTGCATAAATCTTTGCACCGAGCGATTCCGCTTTATTTACAAATGCTTTCACTTCGTCTGGTGATTCAGCATCGAGAGTAATAAGCACTTCGGTTTGCAGGTTAGCATCACATACCTGGGTATCTATAAAAGATTTAAAATAGGTTTCCGTGAGCAACATGACAAATATACTATCACTTACAACCATACAGCCGGCTTTCTCGTCGGTGAATTGCGGGTTAAATGAAAATCCTAAGTTTTCGAAAAAAAGCTTCGACCTTTGCAGGTCCTTCACTGGCAGATTGATAAATACTTTGCTTGGCATAAAATTGAATTTGGTTGCAAAGAAACCGCAATCGACAAATCTATACTTGTCAAAATCTTGGCTTTTTCAGTCAATTTCCTAAAGTTTGATTCTCCCGGAATGCTGATGGCGTCAAACCGGTATGTCGCTTAAAAAACCGGCCAAAGTTTGCAGGATCAGAAAAATTAAGCTGATAGGCTATTTGCGAAATTTCTAAATTGGTATACAGCAGCAACGATTTCGCTTCGCTCGCTAATCGGCCGGAAACAAAACTTAGCGCGTTCTTTCCCGATACAGATTTGACGACCTGAGAGAGATGGTTTGATGTGACGGATAGCATGTCCGCGTATTCCTGAACTGTGCGTTTGTCAACATAATGATTTTCGATCAGCTGGATGAATTTGCGCAGTAGCTCTTGCTGGCCCGTGGGCGCCTGATTGTTTTTTTTGTACTCATTGGCAAACTGCTCCAGATAGCAGAACAATCCCAGCAGCTTTAACCGTGCTTCTAAATGCTGGTCATTGGCTGATTGCTCATAAGCCGTGAACACTGCCTCGAAATGAGGGACTAACTGATCGAACGTTGTATGATCAAAATTAAATAGGTTAGTATGTAGAAGGTCAAATAGCGGAAACTGTTTTTGAAAATCAGGTTTAAAGAAAGAAAAAGCCTCAGGTTTGAAATAAATGATATAACCTTCCAGCGCGTTGTTATGGGCAAAGCTGTAAATGAGGTTGGGGGAATGGAAAACAAGGTAGGAATCGGGATTATAGATGGTTTTCTCACCGAAGTTCACCTGAATCTTTCCTGAATTATAAAATAACCCAAAGAAGTAAAAGGAACGCTTGAAAGGTGGCCGGTATACAGACACTTGTCCGGGGACGGGTTTCAGCCGAAGACAGTAAAAATTGGGATTGACCGTACTGGCTGGCCATGGTATAGACGCGAGAAAATCATTGATTTCTGTATAGTAAGGAAGACCCATTTTTGTCTTTTCCATAAATAACCACGAAAGATTTGGCTAATATAATTACAAGAATTGGACTCTTATCCGATTACGAGTGAATGAGTTGTGAAGTATTTGTGTCAATGGTGTGTAGTTCAAGAATCGCTAAAAGGTTTTTATTTAATTATAGAACTCACTCGGCTCCAATGGAGTGGATGGACATAGTGCTTTGATTTAATCCTCATTGAGAAACTTGAAATTTTGATCAAGTAAATGTTTGGGATGAACATTTAAACCTTTTGCCAATTCAAGGAATGTAGTAAACGTAAAATCTTTTTTCCCATTCTCAATATTACTGATATTTCCTTTGGTAACATCGCAGCGTGAAGCTAGTTCATCAAGACTTATCTTCACCTCGTCTTCTCTTATTTTGCGTAGCCGCTCCCCAATTTCTTTTAATCTATTTTTATCCCTTTTCTCATTCATTTTCAGAACTTTGGATAAAATCAAGATTTTTATTTCAAAAAACCGTTACAAGATCTTGTAACATTAAAAATGATTCCATATATTTGGTAAAGTATAAATCCAAATGTTGCTTACCTGGGCATTTTGGATTTGTACATATAGCCGTTGACTTTCCTTACCTGTATCGTTTCCCAATAATATTTTTCATATAACATTTGTAAACAATCGATCATTGAGGCCGATAGGGGATTTCTTTGTCATAACCCTGTTTCATTTAAATATTCATAAATGGATATGCTTCTTATATTGAATGAAAGCAAAGTTTAAGTACTCTATTTATAATCATCTCCAATTGGAATAGCTTATCTTTTTAATAGATTTGTAAAAAGAAATCACAAGCAATGGAAGAATTGCCACAACATATCCGTCAGATTATTGAAGAGAGTATTGGGTCTAAGATAATCCGGTTAACAATACCGGACTGTGGTTTATCCGCCGCCCTTAGAGCTTCGGTAAAATTGGAAAACGGGGATAGTGTTTTTGTGAAAGCTGCTACAGATGAGCAAACTGAAAATTGGTTACGCACTGAACATATTGCATTGTCATCATTAAAAGAACCATTTGCGCCCTGTATAATTGATTGGATAGATGAACCTGGATTGCACCCTATACTGTTAACACAGGATTTAAGTCATGCCTATTGGCCAGCGAGCCATTCAGGAGTTCATTGGCGTGAGAAGGATTTTGATTTACTTTTTGAGGGAATTTATAAGTTATCATCACTCGAAGCGATTACCGGACTTCCTAAGTTGGTCAATAACCCATCGGGCATTTGGACTAAAATAGCATCCTTTCCCGAACGTTTCCTTAACCTTAAACTTTGCTCTGCCAAATGGTTGAATAACGCAATTAACCATCTTATTGAAGCCGAGAAAAGGCAAAATGAAACAGGCAACCATCTTGTTCATGGTGACATTCGAAGTGACAATATTTGTTTTTTAAACAATCAGGTTGTCTTTGTTGATTGGAGCTGTGCGGCATCAGGTAATAAGAACCATGACCTTGCAACATTATTACCTACACTTTATTTAGAGGGTGGGCCTCATCCTTATACAATCATGCCAGATGGTTCAAGTTATGCATCTGCCTTGTGTGCAGGCCATATAAAGCGTTTGGGTGAACGTGGCGCTATGCCGAATTGGCTGGTTGGTGTTTTCAAAAAACTCATAGCAATTGAGTTAGAATGGGCTGCAAAATGCTTAGGTTTAGAAAAGCCTGATGGAGTTTCCTGGGACGCTATTGATTAGTAACTCATTTTAAAAATAGTTACTCAAATAGCTTTTGAATAAATCATACCTTAAAAGTTGAGCCCTGTATCTCTGCGGATTGGAAAATATCCTCCATGAGTCTGAATGTAGTTAGCTAAAGTGGAATAGTTCTGATTTGCTCCGACAGTCGGTTGCCAATTGGTCTAAGCAATAGTTAGGCCATAGGAATATGAACTTGGTTTATTAACTCTTGATCGAACCAGGTTTTAATTGAACCTTGAATATGACATACTTATGCAATGATGGAAGATAGCTTAAAATGCAATCAAATGCAATTTAGGGGACAGCTTTACTATCATATTCATTACATTTTTTAATTGTATAACGATTGAGGCCAAAAATTTCAATAATGGAACAAATGTCGAAATTAATTAGAGATATGTGAATAATATGCAATAAACCTTTATCGCTTTTTTGTATCTTTATAGCGGGGAAAAATAGAAGAGTCGTATTGTTGGAATTATCACCTAATACCGAAAAAGAACTGCTACAACAGGTGGCAACTGGAAGCGAAAGGGCATTCGCTACGTTGTTTAATGCTTATAGAAAGAAGCTCTACACCAATATATTTCGCCTCACCGAATCGCGGGAGACTGCAGAGGACACCGTTCATGAGGTGTTTTTAAAAGTATGGCTCCACCGGTCATCACTTGCCTCTGTTGATAATTTTGGAGCTTACCTGCAACGCATGGCTAGAAACGTTGCTGTCAGTGGTTTTAGGCGGATGGCAAAAGAAACACTTATTTTAAGTGAATTAAGAAAGGAAGAGGGAAGTCATTTCCGTATTGAACAACCGGCCCAGCCTGAGCACCAGCTTATGAGTAAAGAGGTGCATATTTTCATCCGGCAGGCAGTAGATAAACTCACCCCGCAACAAAAAGCGGTGTATCTCCTTAGTCGTGATGGCGGCCTAAAGACCGACGAAATTGCTCAACAACTTGGGATATCACCCAATACTGCCAAAAAGCACCTGTCAGATGCACTGCACTACCTACGCCGTTTATTAAATGATGCATATGGTCCTTATGCGATTGCACTTTTCGTGTTTTTCGATGTTTACCAATCATAACAACGAGTTAATTGGGTGGGTGCCTCCGTTAGGCGTCAATAAATAAATTCTGCCCGCCTTTAAATTACTCAAATGTCAGCGTATGGCTGCAA
Source organism: Chitinophaga sp. (assembly GCF_036569185.1). Classification (GTDB taxonomy): domain Bacteria; phylum Bacteroidota; class Bacteroidia; order Chitinophagales; family Chitinophagaceae; genus Chitinophaga. The sequence continues at coordinate 11,194 of NZ_DATCRD010000031.1, read as the reverse complement.
GGACTAAATATTCCCATTGATTACTTGTGCATATCCTGCGTTCCACAACCTTGAAGGATGGTTTTCTATTTTCTGTAACCGCTGTGAGGTATCCAATTTCCGAAATTTTGCAACCCCAAAATAATATATAATAATAAAAAAAATGTGAATTTCATCTACTCCTATTTCCTCTGCCATGCGTCAAATAATACGGCAAATAAGCGCCTGATTTCATTAAATCCTTGTTATGGCTGCAGATCGTCTAAGCGAACTATTTGAACGCTACCTGGCTAAAACCGCCAGCCCTGTTGAAAAAGAGGCACTGGCGGCTATGGCCCTTGAAGCAGACAATGAAGAAAAGATAAAAGAGCTGATTAACCAGTCATGGGAAAAGACCGGAGAGGACGAGGATATGACGGAAGCAGCAGCAGCGGCAGTATTGTCCGTTATCCTGAATTATCAGGAAAGTCGGATTCCGGGGCAGTCCGCTGACAACCCATATGAGCGCAGGGAAGCCCAAATAGGAACACGTGGGCGCCGGGTATTTTTACTTCCGTGGCAGCGTATTGCAGTCGCCGCAGCTGTATTGGTGATTGCAGGTATAGCTTTGTGGACGCTAACACTCAGACAAAAAGGCCCGCAAAACGGTCAAATCGCTCAGAAAACCGACCTTAAGGCACCAAGTACTGTAAGGGCGACGATTACCCTTGCAAACGGTCGGCAAATCGCCCTTGACAGCGTCAGCAGCGGCCTGTTGGCTACGCAGGGAAATGTGAATGTGATCCGGGATGCTAATGGAGATATTCGTTATGCCAACAGGCAGCCATCAGAAGGGGAAATATCTTATAACACCCTTTTTAATCCAAGAGGCAGTAAGGTGGTCAGCATCACACTGGCAGATGGTACACGGGTGTGGCTAAACAGTGAGTCCAGTTTGCGTTTCTATAGCGGGGTAGGGAAGGGAGAGCGCAAAGTTGAGCTAAGTGGTGAGGCATATTTTGAAGTTGCCAAAGATCCGGGACGAAGATTTATCGTAACTACCAGCGCTGCGACCACCGAAGTACTGGGCACCCACTTCAACGTGAATAGTTACAATGATGAGGCCACCTCATATATTACGCTGCTTGAAGGAGCCGTTAAAGTGACACAAGGTGTCGCCACTGCCGTGCTCAAACCTGGTCAGCAGGCAAATGTTTCTGCTAAAATTGCGGTAATACCACAGGTGGACACCTACGCTGCCGTTGCGTGGAAAGATGGTTTGTTCAGTTTCCAGGACCAGCCGCTTCAAACTGTGTTAAAGCAGGTGGCCCGCTGGTACGACATCAACATCATTTATGAAAGAGGAATACCCGATATAATCTTTTTTGGGGAAATACAAAGCAACGTGAGCCTGGGACAGATGCTCCATTTCCTGGAGCGTTCGGGAGTAAAGTTTACCATGGATAGTCAAAAGAAACAACTCATCATACACTAGACATTAGAATGCATTGGGATGGCCAATAAAAAAGCCGGAAGTGGGTCGAAACACTACCGGCTGGGATCTGGTCTCCCAATAAAACGAAAGTCCGCGAAGACTGCTTATTTATCAACCAAATCATTGCAAAAGTATGCAAAGAAATGCTTTTTCTCAAGGCTGTATTTTTTATGGCCTCTCCCAATCAAAACGAACGGACCGCAGCCTGCTTTCTGCCCTAAACCGAGTTACCATCGGGGCGATGAAACACGCTGTGTACCTTTTACTGTTTTTTTGCCTGGTAACTGCTGTTCAGGCGCAGGCCCAGGAACAGTCACAGACTGTCACTCTTAAAGGCAATGAACTCTCTCTCCTGAAGGTCCTGAATGCTGTTAAATCGCAAACCGGCTACGGTGCATCCGGCAACAAGGAGGTATTTACTATTGCAAAGCCTGTTACCATCAATGTGCAGAAAATGCCCCTTCGCGCATTTCTTGAACTTGTATTCAAAAACCAACCATTAGATTATGAGATCATGGGGCGCAGTATCATCGTATCCAGGAAGAGTGCAGGAGTTACTCCCGTTGGGCCTCCCACTGTTTTCAAAGCCGTTGTGGAGTTGAGAGGACTGGTAGTCAACGAAAAAAATGAACCCGTTCCAGGTGCAACTGTTGGGGTTAAAGACGGACCTTTTACAGTAGCTACCAACGATGCAGGCACGTATTCCATCTTTGCCGACAGGGCGGATGCCATCCTGGTGATATCGGCCATCGGCTATCAGCGGCAGGAAATAAAAAACAATCCAGCCCGGCCGATGCCGACCGTTGTGTTGAAAGTAAAAATTACTGAACTACAGGGAGTAGTGATCGAACAGGTAAATACCGGTTACCAGTTGCTTTCCAAAGAGAGGGCAACAGGGGCTTTCAGCAAGCCGGACATGGAAGTGGTAAAGAATCGTACCAGCACCATGGATGTCATTTCACGGCTGGAAGGCCTGGTGCCCGGCATGGTGTTATCCCGTACAGGAGAGTCCAATATCAGCCGTTATAACGGGAGCGCTACACGAAAAAGCACCATTAGAGGACAGTCTTCTGTTACCCTGCCCGGCGATCCGCTCTATGTCGTGAATGGGGTAATTGTGTCTGATTTCAGTGCCCTTAACCCGGATGACATTGAAGACATCACCATACTGAAAGACGCTGCTGCTGCTGCGATCTGGGGGGCCAGGGCATCCAATGGGGTCATTGTTGTTACTACCAAATCGGGCAGCAGGAATAAGAGGCTGGCCGTAAGCTACAGCGGGTTTATCAATTATTCCGGAAGGCCCAGCTATGGGAAAATACCGGTAATGAACAGCCGCCAATATATCCAGGCAGCAAGGGAAACTTTCGACCCTGTGGTATACCCCTGGGAAAGTCTTACCTACGAAATGATTCCTCCGCACGAAAAGATCCTTTATGATCAATACAGAGGACTTATTTCTGCAGACCAGGCAAATAAAAGCCTGGACAGCCTCGCCTCTATAAACAATTTCAGCCAGATACAAGATCTCTGGCAGCGGCCGGCTTTCACCACCAACCATACCGTCTCTGTCGGGGGCGGCAACAATACTTATAGCTTTTATGGTTCACTTGGTTATACCGGCGTCAATAACAACAACCCGGGCGACCAGGATCACTCCTATAAGCTGAATTTTTCCCAACAGCTTCACGTTGGCAAACGCATCGATATCAGCCTTAACACATCGCTGATCAATAAGGTGAGCAGTACTAAAAACCTCATTACAATCGGAAATGATTTTCTGCCTTACCAGCTTTTCAAGGATGGGGCGGGCAATCCCCTTCCAATGAGTTTCCTCATGAGCTATTCTGATTCACTGCGTCGGGATTACCAGGACAGAAGCCTGATCAACCTGGATTATTATCCTCTCTCCGAGATTGACAAAGGTTATACCAAACGAAATACACTCTTCGCAAATGTTACGGCCAACGTTGCCATTTCGATTTGGAAAGGATTGCGTTTTAATGGTTCTTATGGCTACCAGACTTCTCCGGGAACCAGTGCTCAATATGCAGACAACAGCTTACTTTCTAACCGGCTAACTGCGTTGAGCCTGACGGAAGTGCCTGCGCCCGGCGCAAGTCCTATTTATCACTATCCTTCCAACGGCGGTGTTTACATGACCGGGGAAAATAACAGCCGTAACTGGACCGTACGCAACCAACTGATTTATGAAGCAAAGCCACGTAACGGGGAGGACAACCTGCTGGTGCAAGTCGGTCAGGAAGCCCAGGAAACAAGTTCCCATTCCAATGTGACCACATTACTGGGCTATGACCAGGCGCTGGGAACCTATGCTTCGATAGACTGGAAGCAGATGCAAAACGGTATTCCCGGTACCATCACGGGGTATGGTTTTTTACCCAATCAACCCTTTTTTTCCATCAGCGAAAAATCACGTTTCATTTCTTATTTCGGCCTGGCCAGTTATACGCTTAACCAGAAATACAGTATGGATGCCAGCGTGAGGCAGGACTATAGCAGCCAGTTTGGTAGCGACCTGGCCAGCCAGGACAAGCCTGTCTGGAGTATTGGCGGCAAATGGCAGATTGGCAGGGAAGGATTCATGAGGCCACTGACCTGGCTCAATGAGCTGGGGTTACGCGCGACCTATGGTATCACGGGTAACTCGCCCTACACCGGCTCTGCCTCCACATACGATGTGCTGAGAACTATTTCATCATCTTCCCAGCAAGGGTTGATTGCCGGTGATGCACTTACGGTAGGGCAACCGGCTAACCGCGGCCTCTCCTGGGAGAGAACCCGCACCGTCAACCTGGGAATTGATTTTAGTGCATTTAGTCGGCGGCTGAGCGGCAATATCAATGCCTATGACAGAAAAACCACCGACATGCTCGGCTCTATGCCCATCAATCCCTTTAACGGGCAGTCCTCCATTATGGGTAACCTGGGAGAGATGGCCAATCAGGGTATTGAGTTGGCGCTGACCTCTATCAATATTGCTAAAAATGATTTCCGGTGGACGAGCAGTTTTCAGTTTGGGTATAACCGCAATAAACTGAAATCCTATACGAAAATGCAGCCTTTTATGAATACGGCTTCTTACCGGTTAGGATCTAGCTATCTGGCAGGTTACCCTATGAACGCCATGTTTGCCTACCGCTTCGCCGGCCTGGATAATTTGGGTGATCCGCAAATCTACACTGCCAAAAATGGAGTCACAAAACAGAATGGCATCGCAGAAGTAGAGGATGTAGTGTATGTGGGCACATCGCAGGCGCCCTATAATGGAGGGATCAGCAACGTTGTTACCTATAAAAACTTCTCCTTGAGTGGCAATATCGTGTTCAGCTTTGGCGCCAAAATGCGTGCTCCGATAAACACCCTTTATACCGGAAGAATGGCTACCCGCTCAAATTTTGCTGGTTCCAATTATCCGGTATCGTTCCTGGACCGCTGGAAGAAACCAGGTGATGAAGCGTTTACAAATATACCTTCTTACGTATCAAGCGAATCGGTAAACTATGGACGGCGTAACGTGGCTTACTATACAAGTGGTGATATCAATGTAATAAGCGCATCATACATAAAATTGCGCGACATCACGCTTAACTACACCTTTTCGCCTCAGGCGCTTGAGCAGCTGAAAGTCCAGTCTTTCAATGTCTACCTGCAGGCCAGCAATTTTCTGTTGTGGGCGGCCAATCGGAATCGGGTAGATCCAAGCTGGCAAACCGGCTCGCCGCTGCATAGTTATACCCTGGGATTAAACCTCTCTTTCTAACTGTTAAACAGATCATGATGAAAAAAAAGATGCTATATATAATTTTTCTTTTCAGTTGCATCGCCTGCAAAAAGAGCTGGCTCGAAGTTGTGCCTATGGGGCAACGGGTGGCTTCCAACGTGAACGACTATGAACTGCTAATGAACGATCCCGGTTATTATTTGTATGCCTGGTCCGGCGGTTGGCAGGAACCCATGTTTATGGGCGATGAAGTGGCTGCGGAAGGCGCTTACTTTTTGAACCGTAGCGTTATTAAGGAAAGATTGTTCCGGTGGACGGATACCATCTATGTAAACAGTAATGAAACAGCACCTGCAATTACATTGCATAACACCCAGATGTATAGCCTCAATAAGGTGATCAACGAAGTGATGGAAACAGACGGAGGTACAATCCAGCAAAAAAGCGTGCTCCTTGCTGAAGCAAGAGCAACACGCGCCTGGAGCAACTTTAACATGGTGAATTACTATTGTAAACCGTACGTAGCCGCAACAGCAGGAACTGATCCCGGCTTCCCCATCATCGATAAGGCGGATGTGAATACAGCAGTATATCCGCGTGGCACACTGCAGCAGTCGTATGATTTTATCATAAATGACTACAAAGAGGCTATCAAAAATCTGCCCGTTAAACGCACTATTACAACCCGGATGAGCCGGCCCGCTGCCGAAGGGCTCCTGGGTAAAGTATATCTTTTTATGGGCAAACCGGCCGAGGCTTTGCCTTACCTGCAAAGCGCCCTAAGCCAGGTGTCTGCCAACGGTAGTCCCGGGTTATACAATTTCAACGAAACACTGGCCCCTGGTGGCGCATTCCTGCCTATAGACCCGGTGAACGGGCCCCGGTCGCCATGGCAGAACCCAAGTGATCTGAAAGAAGCACTGGTATCCAAGGTTTGGAATTGCGGTCCTTATACATCCCTGGGCAATGGTGGTCTTGTACTGGCCCCATGGGCAGCAGCCCTTTACGGGCCGGGCGATCTGCGCCTTCAATTATACACCAAACGCAATCCTGACAATACACCCAATCCGGGAGGGCGACTTCGTAAATACGGCGCTCAATACGCCAGATTTGGTCTTCAATTGCCGGAGCTTTATTTACTCAGCGCCGAATGTAAAGCACGTACGGGTGATCTGACAGGCGCGGTGGCCGATGTTGAAACCCTGCGCAAAAACAGGATGCCGGCAGCCGATGCAACAGTACCTTCAATTATTGCCGGTAATCAGAACGCGCTGATAAAATTTATTATTGAAGAGCGGGTCCGGGAATTTGCCATGGAAGGATCCCGCTGGTTCGATATGCGTAGAATATCAGTTGATCCGGTTTTTACCGGCATCAGTTTTAAACACACCATTTACAACGCTAATGGATCAACAACTGAATACACACTTCCATTACCAAATCGGCTTGTACTTAAGTTTCCAAGAAATATTATGGAAGGAAGTACAGATATGACTAATAATCCTTAAAAAAACATATAAACAAATAGATTATGATGACACTCAGACAAGTGTTAGCTGGCAGCGCCATGCTTACAATGACCGTTGCATCCTTCGCACTACATGCACAAGTGCAACCCTTCACAGTAGAAGGACAAATGGGAAAGGACCAACAGGGAATGCTTTCCTATCGCTACGTGAGTTTGAACAAAATAGTGCAGGATTCCGTGAAAGTCATCAATGGCGCTTTCCGGTTCAGCGGTGAGGTAGATGAGCCTGCAGCAACCACCCTCATTTTCATGCCGGAAAACAAATCGATCAAAGGGCAGTTCAAAGAGATTTTTATTGATCCGGGCGCCACCCTTACCATGAAAGGTGATGCCAACCTGCTCTCTACCCAGACAAAGGGCGGTCCCTCACAATCAGACCTGGATGCGCTTTTCGAATTATACAAACCATTATCGGTTAAAGGGCCTGAATTAGAAAAGCAGTTTAAGGAATACCAGGATGCAGGGGACGAGGCAAATATGAAACGGGTAGGCCAACAGCTTCAGGATTTAAGGCTGGAACGCCGTAACATCCAGGAAGCGTTTGCCAAAAAGTATCTCAATAGCTTTGTAGGATTTAGTCTTTGGACCAGACATGTGGATGGCTTTATCAAAGATCCGGTAAAGTATGAAGCAGAATTTAATGCTTATTCCCCGGCGGTCCGCAATACACCTACTGGTAAAAGGATTGCACTAAATTTAGCCACTGCCAGGAAGCTGCTCGCTGGTACTCAAGCTCCTGATTTTACCCTCAATGACATCAATGGAAAACCGGTTTCCCTCTCTTCCTTTAAAGGTAAGAACGTGCTGCTGTGCTTTTGGAACCGCAATTTCATTCCATTCGAACCTTTCAGCTTTGCGTTGAACAAAATCAGCCGCGTATTAAAAGACGAAAACCTGGTGATCCTCGCTGTTTACTGTGACGACGATCAGAAACGCTGGCATTCGGAGGTGGAAGAAGCAGGATTTACGACTCCTAATTTCATAAATGTTATTAACCCGGTAAAACAATCGGCCGAAGCCGATACCACTCCAATAGGAAAGAGTTATAACCTTTCCTTAGGTATGATTCCCCACAATTTCGTGATTGGTACCGATGGAAAGATCCTTGTACGTGATATCGACCTCGGTCTTGAGCCTGAGGTAGCAATCGGGAAAATTATAAATAAGTAATTATGAAGAAAATTCTGTTGACATTTATCGTGCTCATATCGCTGGTTAATACGCTCAGCGCCCAGAAGTTATACTCCTTCCTTGACGTGGGTGAACCAGTGAATAAGTATCCGGCAGTAACCTGGCTGAAAGGAAGCGGCATTACCCAATTCGAAAAAGATAAGATTTATGTCGTTGAGTTATGGGCGACCTGGTGCAAGCCATGTATCAAATCAATGCCACACATGAGCGAACTGGCCACCAAATTTAAGGATAAGATCACTTTTATTGCCCAGGATGTTTGGGAGGAAGATACCACTAAGGTTCGCCAGTTTATTTCCAACAACGCCTCATTTTTCACCAATAGTATGGTTGCATTTGATGGCGTACAAAATAAGGGAGATTTTGACAGGAACTGGCTCAAGCCTTCCGGTACTTTTGGTATTCCGCGTACATTCCTTATCCGCAACAATACGATCGCCTGGATCACCTTTCCGTTTGAACTGACAGAGGAGCACCTGCAGCTGCTGCTGGAAGGCAAGTTGACAAAGGAAAATGCCACAGCGATTGTTCAAAAAAACAAACAATGAAAAAATTCATATTAACGCTGTTGCCCGGGCTTTGCCTGGCAACGGCGTTTGCCCAGCAAGGATGGCAGCATAAAGACCTTGCAAACGATAGCCTCTTTGGCGTTAGTACCCAAAAAGCATACGAACTGCTGAAGGGGAAGAAAAGCAGAACAGTACTTGTTGCCGTTATTGACTCAGGTATTGATTCCACCCATACGGATCTTCAACCGGTATTGTGGCAAAATCCCCGGGAAAAGAAGAACGGAAAAGACGATGACAGGAATGGTTATACGGATGATACCTATGGATGGAGCTTCCTGGGCTCTGCCAACGGCAATGTACAATATGATAACTCAGAGCTCACCCGCCTGATCCGGGAAGGCCAAAAGCGTTTCCCTAACCTGGACAATCTGCCGGCAGATACCAACGGCCTGGCCCTTTATAAAGCCAGGCGCAGGGAATGGCAGATCCGGTTGGTAAAAGCTAAACAACAGCTCAGAGGTGTTACGCATGCACGCAAGGTGATCGATAGCATTCTACTCACAATTGGCAAGCCGGAACCCACCAGGGAAGATATTCTCGCTTTTCAGCCCGCCACCATGGATCTGGCATCCATGCGAACTATGATATTGCAGGGCAGCAAAGAATATCCCAGTTTGTCAGCCTACCTGGACAAAGAAATCAAAGGAGCCTTCGAACATTTTACAGCCGAGGTCGACTATTTATTAAACCCCGACTACGATCCCCGCGCGTCACTTGTAGGGGATAATTACGCCGATGTCAGCGAAACCCGGTACGGTACAGCTGATGCGATGGGGCCAGGTTCCAGCCACGGCACACACGTAGCTGGTATCATCGGTGCTGTACGTAATAACAACCTTGGACTGGATGGAGTGGCCGATAACGTTCGAATCATGAGCGTTAGAGCGGTACCTGACGGCGATGAGCGTGATAAGGATGTGGCTAGTGCCATACGGTATGCTGTGGATAATGGAGCGCAGGTGATCAATATGAGCTTTGGGAAACATTACTCTCCAAATAAATCGCTGGTAGACGAAGCTGTTAAGTATGCCATGAAAAAAGATGTCCTCCTCGTTCATGCTGCAGGTAACGATGCACTCAACCTTGACCAGGAAGAAAATTATCCCAACCGCATTTACGCAGATGGCAGCGGAAAGGCAGAAGCCTGGCTGGAAGTGGGCGCTTCAGGTCCCAAACCTGGAGATCATCTGCCTGCGGGGTTTTCCAATTATGGAAGGCATACTGTTGATGTATTTGCACCTGGCGTTGGCATCTGGTCTTCAGTTCCTGGAAGCAATTATGCCAATATGGACGGAACAAGTATGGCTGCGCCAGTAGTGGCTGGTATAGCTGCCCTTATCCGTTCTTATTTTCCCAGGTTGTCGGCTGTGGAAGTAAAGGAGATTATTATGGAATCGGTAGTAAAATACGATGGGCTTGTAATGCCCCGAAATGGGAGTGGTCCTCAGAAAATTTCTTTCAGTGAGCTGTCTATTACCGGGGGCGTAGTTAATGCCGGCAGAGCAATTGAATTGGCTATTTCCAGGTCTGCAAAACATAAAAATGCTGTGTCACAAACACGGTAAAACTGTCTGTTTTGCGTATCATAAAAAGGCATAAACGTGCTGGTCGTGTTCTCGCACCAGCACACGAATTTGGTGTGTCAATTTTGTGTCAACGATAGTGGGAGAAAGCGGAGGAAATACGGAGAAAACGGAATTGACTAAAAATAAAAAAGGTTGTAAGCAATGAGTTACAACCTTTCCTCGTGCCCAGAACTGGATTCGAACCAGCACACCCTTGCGGGCGCTGCGACCTGAACACAGTGCGTCTACCAATTTCGCCATCTGGGCAGCTGATATCGTGTCAGGGGTTGCAAAGATAAGCAGCTAAAATATTTTACCAAATTTTTTTTAAACAATTATCTGAAACACCCGTAGGCATTTTCTAAACGGGATAAGTCGCATTCCAGGGAGGCCCGGTCCCAATGCCCAGTGTTGGCGGCCGCTTCGTAGGTGGATTGCATAAATGCCAACAACGCCTCCTCCGGGTCGGCCGATTGCTGCACCACCTCGTAAGGCAGCATAAATTCTCCCATCTCCTGGCTGTAGAAAGCACCGGCAGGTTGAACGGGTTGCTCAGAAAAGGTGGGTGTAACAGGATAACAGTAGGCATAAAACACTGCATGGGGGTATTGCTCGCTGCCCGGCCAGAACCCGCAGGAGCTTACCTCTTTGGAGTACGCTTCCTGCATCACCGCTGCCGGCATATTGGGAGCTTCGCCCTGGTGGGGTGGCGCATCCCTGCCGGAAAACCTGGTGACCGCCAGGTCAAACGCGCCCCAGAAAAAATGTACAGGGCTGCATTTCCCGGTAAAGCGGGTCCTGAACCGGGTGAAAACATTATGGATCTTCACCAGCGCCTGCCAGAAATCCTCCATCTTCTGCGCATCATACGACCGGTGTATTTCATCCTTTTCAAATGGAATGGCGTCTGCTATTTCACTTGGCACGGTATAAATGCTCACATCAATATCCAGGAACTTTAATTTTTCAAAGAGGGCCTGGTAAAAGTCGGCCACACTTCTGGGCCGCAATTCCACCACATCTTTCCTCCCGGTGCTGGTGCTGATCAGCAACTGGTGCTGCATGAAGTTAAAATCGATCTGGAAAATGCCATGCTGGTAAGGCACAGCGCCGGTGCTAAGCCCATCGGGGCTAACATACAGG
>NZ_DATCRD010000030.1:0-22112 GCF_036569185.1 Chitinophaga sp. | reverse complement strand
CATCACCACCGATGGCACCCGCCGCTTTATCAATGGCACTTTCGACTGGGCTTATGAAGAAGAGTTCGGCTGCCGCGACGGATTCCGCTGGAGCCCCGATAGTAAGCGCATCGCCTACTGGCAGATCGATGCCACAAAGATCCGCGACTTTCTCATGATCGATAACACTGATTCTATCTACTCCTTCACGGTACCTGTGGAGTATCCGAAAGCAGGAGAAAGCCCTTCTGCCTGCCGCGTGGGCGTTGCAGATATACAAACTGCTAAAACAACCTGGATGCAGGTTCCGGGCGATCAGCAACAACACTATATTCCCCGCATGGAATGGGTGCCGGGAAAAAATACCCTTATCATCCAGCAGCTGAACCGCAAACAGAATGAAAGCAAAATAATGCTTTGCGATGCAGGCAACGGAAAAGTACGCCCGCTCTATGAAGAAAAGGACAGCGCCTGGATCGATGTAAAATCCCGCTGGGATGATGATAACATCGCCGGGTGGGACTTTATCCGCAACAGCCGCTCCTTTATCTGGGTAAGCGAACAGGATGGCTGGCGTCATCTTTATAATATCTCCGTGGAAGATGGTAAAGCCACTTTACTCACACCTGGCAACTACGACGTGATCAGCATTGCCAAGATCGATGAAGCGGCTAATACCATCTATTTCCTGGCTTCTCCTGAGAATCCCACCCAACAGTACCTGTATAAGGTGCCGCTGAATGGGGGCAAGGCTGAGCGCATTACCCCGTCTAATGAGCCCGGTTCCCATGAGTATAAGATCTCTCCTTACGGCACATGGGCCATCCATGAGTTCAGCAATGCCTATACTTATCCTGTAAGCGAAAACCTTCAGTTGCCCGCGCATAAAAGCAGCGGTCATGCAGTGTTAAACGCCATTACTAAAGGCGCATCGGCGCCTAACAAACCGGAGTTCTTCAACATTACTACTGTAGATGGCGTTACCATGAGCGGCTGGATGAGCAAGCCTGCCAACTTTGATCCCACAAAAAAATATCCCGTTGTATTTTATGTATACGGCGAGCCTGCCGGGGCTACCGCCCTGGACGTGGTGGGAGCCGGCCGCAACTTCCTCTATGATGGTGACATGGCGGCCGACGGATACGTATACATCTCCATGGACAACAGGGGCACTCCGCTGCCAAAAGGTCGTACCTGGCGCAAATGTATTTACCGTAAAGTAGGGCTGATCAATGCACGGGACCAGGCAATGGGTGCCAAAGCGCTGCTGCAGAAATATCCTTTCCTGGATCCGCAGCGCACGGCCGTATGGGGTTGGAGCGGCGGCGGCTCTATGACGCTGAATCTTTTATTCCAGTATCCCGATATTTATAAAACAGGTATTGCCATTGCCGCAGTAGGCAACCAGCTCACTTATGATAACATTTACCAGGAGCGTTATATGGGGCTGCCGGAAGAGAACCGGGATGATTTTGTAAAAGGCTCGCCCATTACCTACGCCAAAAACCTGGAGGGAAACCTGCTGTACATCCACGGTACCGGTGATGATAATGTACATTACCAGAACGCGGAAATGCTGCTGAATGAACTGATCAGGTATAACAAACAGTTCCAGTTCATGGCGTATCCAAACCGCACGCACAGCATCTCCGAAGGGCAGGGCACTTTTGAGCACTTATCCACTTTATATACGAATTATCTGCGTTCGCATTGTGAACCGGGCGCAAAATAAGTACCTTTGCCTCCCTAAATTGAGAAGTATGTCCAGGACAGCTATTATTGGAATACTGGCAGCGTTGCTGGTAATTGTATGCGCTTTTTTACCATGGTCGGCAGTAGATGTGGAAGGCAGGCACCTGGTATTCACCGGCGTAAACGGAACCGGCTCCAATTACGGTGAGCCCGGCCGTTTGTCTGTTATCCTGGCGGTAGTGGCCATTGTAATTTTCCTGGTGAAAAACAAATGGGTGTCCAGGATCAATCTCTTTATTGCCGGGTTCCTGCTGGCATGGACTTTCAGGAATATGTTGCTGTACTCAAGATGCGAACTGGGCGATTGCCCGCATCCGCAGGCGGGCTTGTACCTCTCGCTCGCCGGCGCGGTGGTGGCGTTTGGCTGTGTGCTGTTCACGCGCACGGCGAAGGGTAAATGATCGCCTTCGGCGATGCGTTAGAAGATGGTTTTATGTAAGATCCAGGCGCCTGCAAGGATACCGGCGCCTATCAGCCAGTAGCGGATGATTACCGGGAGCGGGCGTTGCGCCGTTATTTTCGCTTTAATAAAACTAAACACGGTGAGGCCCAGGAAAACCAGCATGATGCTGGTTTGTGAAGCAGCGGTGAAATTTTCGTTGGAAAGATAGGGGCCCAGCGAAAGACCGCCCCCAAGTAAAAAGAAAAAGCCTGTCAGCAGCGCGCTCCTGACAGCACGGGAACGGCTGAACGTAGTTTCCTTTACCTTTTCCTGTTCCAGCATCAGCTCCCACGACTGTGCATCCTTTTCCATTTCCTGTTCTATATGCGCAATCGTGCGCGCGTTGATATCCAGGCGTTGCAGTTTGGTCCGTTCCTCGTCGGACAACAGGTAGCTGTCGTGCTGCAGATCGCCTTTATTGGCCTGGAATGCGCTGATCATTACCAGTAAGGCGCCAATGATCCACACACACAAATGGATGGTATAAAATGTTTGAACCTCTATGGGAAATACCTGTATTACCTGCGTGGCAAAGAACAGCAGGAAAAGCCCGTCGGGAAACCCGATCATGAAGTCTGTTTTCCACCCGGAGCTCCGGATGGCTTTATGGGATGTAGTCATACAAAGATTACTAGCTGAAAGCCTGTTCCAGGCTTTTCCTGATGATCTGCACGCAATCGCTGATCTGCCCGGCGTTGATAGACAGGGGAGGTGCAAACCGTATTTTATCTCCGTGTGTTGGCTTGGCCAGCAGGCCGTTTTCTTTTAAAGTAAGGCAAAGGTCCCAGGCGGCTTCGGGGTCTTTATGCGTAATAACGATGGCATTCAGCAATCCCTTACCACGGATGGTAGTCACAAAAGGGGAGTGCAGTTCCTTCAGGCCGTTGCGGAGCAGCTGGCCCATGGCCGCGGCGTTTTCGGCCATCTTCTCATCTTTCAGCACCTGCAGGGAAGCAATGGCTACTTTACAGGCCAGCGGGTTGCCCCCGTAAGTAGAACCATGTTCTCCCGGTTTGATAGTGAGCATCACCTCATCGTCGGCCAGTACGGCGCTTACCGGTAAAGTGCCACCGGATAAGGCTTTCCCGAGGATCAGGATATCGGGCCGCACATTTTCATGATCACATGCCAGCATTTTACCGGTACGTGCCAGGCCGGTTTGTATTTCATCTGCAATGAACAGCACGTTGGCGTCCTGGCAGTATTGCCGCGCTTTGGAAAGATAGCCTTCATCAGGTACCATCACGCCTGCCTCGCCCTGTATGGGCTCCACCAGGAAACCGGCTACGTTTTTATCCTGTAAAGCCTGCTCCAGCGCAGTTAAGCTGTTATAAGGAATGATTTCATACCCCGGTGTGAAAGGGCCGAAATTATCCCGTGCAGTAGGATCCGTACTAAAGGAAATGATATTCAGCGTACGCCCGTGGAAGTTATTGGCGCATACAATGATCTTTGCTTTGTCTTTCGGAACGCCTTTCACTATATACGCCCAGTGACGGCATAGCTTCAGCGCTGTTTCCACTGCTTCCACACCCGTATTCATGGGCAGCACCTTATCATATCCGAAATAACCGGTGATATATTGTGCGTATTCCCCCAGCAGGTCGTTGTGGAACGCACGGGAGGTAAGTGTAAGTTTCTTCGCCTGCTCAATGAGCGTGGCAATAATTTTAGGGTGACAATGCCCCTGGTTAACGGCAGAATAGCCGGACAGAAAATCATAATAACGTTTGCCATCCACGTCCCATAAAAAAACACCTTCGCCACGGTCCAGTACAACCGGTAACGGGTGATAATTATGGGCACCATACTGTTCTTCCAGCGCCAGATAATGTTGTGACTTTTCGCTTATCGTGTATGAAGGTACCATAACTCAAAAGTAAGGAAAAAGATGCAAGAAGCTGTTAGCCATCAGCTAACAGCTTCCGGCTAATTATTCTCTTTCAGTTTCTTTACCAGGTCCACATATTCCTGCATGGCCGCCTCTTTTGTTTTGCCCTTCAGCGCTGCCCATGCCTCATGCTTGGCCTTCGCTACAAAATCAAACGGGTTGGAGGGCCCGTCGTTATCCACATCGCCGGTAGTGCCCTGTTTATACAACGCATATAACTGCAGCAGGATTTCATTGGAAGGTTTCTCCGGCAACGTTTTACTGGCTGCCACTGCTTCTTCAAACTGGTTTGTTAGTTCCATGTGCGGTGAATTTTGAATTTTTAAGAATACGGGTTAACACCCTCATTTTTCCCTTATGTCTATAAAGTTGAGCTTTATATATTAATATATCAAAAAAAGCCCCCGCCGCAGTTTCTATCTCCTTAAAAACCAAATAACAAAACATAATTACCAAACGCATTAACTAATGAACTAATTTCAATACCTTTGCCGGCTGAAAAGGTGCTGTGCAATACATTGCAGCAGGACTACGGAACAGCAAAACATCATATGAAGAATATTCGCAATTTTTGTATCATTGCCCATATTGACCATGGTAAAAGTACCCTGGCAGACCGTTTACTGGAGTTTACACATACTATTTCCGACCGCGACATGCAGGCCCAGGTACTCGACGACATGGATCTTGAACGTGAAAAAGGCATTACCATCAAGAGCCACGCCATCCAGATGGACTACACTGCAAAAAATGGTGAAAAATATATCTTTAACCTGATCGATACCCCCGGCCACGTGGACTTCTCCTACGAAGTATCCCGTGCCCTCGCCGCCTGCGAAGGCGCGCTCCTCCTGGTAGACGCTGCACAGGGGATCCAGGCGCAAACAATTTCCAATCTCTACCTTGCACTGGAAAACGACCTCGAGATCATTCCCGTTATCAATAAAATTGATATGCAGGGCGCCATGATCGAGGAAGTGAAAGACCAGATCATTGAGCTCATCGGCGTAAAAGACGAAGATATCCTGCTCGCTTCCGGTAAAACCGGTATCGGCATCGAGGATATCCTGGAAGCTATTGTACACCGCATTCCTGCTCCCGAAGGCAGTAATGAAGCACCCCTGCAGGCGCTTATCTTCGATAGCGTATTCAACTCCTTCCGTGGTATCATCGCTTATTTCCGCGTGTTCAACGGATCTATCAAAAAAGGAGATAAGATCAAATTTGTAAACAGCGGGGAAGAATATTTTGCAGATGAAGTAGGGATACTCAAACTCGGCCTGGAACCACGCAAAGAAGTGTTCACCGGCGATGTAGGATACATTATTACCGGTATCAAAAGCGCTAAAGAGGTAAAAGTAGGGGATACCATCACCCTGTCCAATAATCCCTGCGCAGAAGGTATCAACGGTTTCCAGGAAGTAAAGCCCATGGTGTTCGCCGGGATCTATCCCGTGAATACGGAAGACTTTGAAGAACTGCGCGAATGCATGGATAAACTGCAGCTGAACGACGCTTCCCTCACCTATGAGCTGGAAACCTCACAGGCGCTGGGATTCGGCTTCCGTTGCGGCTTCCTCGGCATGCTTCACATGGAAATCATCCAGGAACGCCTGGAAAGGGAATTCAATCAAACCGTGATCACCACGGTTCCGAACGTGAGCTTTATTGCGCACACCACCCGCGACGGTGTGATCACTGTGAACAACCCGAGTGAAATGCCCGATCCAACGCGTCTCGACAGGATCGAGGAACCTTTCATCCGCGCACAGATTATCACCAAACCGGAGTATATCGGTAACATCATGACCCTTTGCCTCGGCAAACGCGGCAACCTCCTGAATCAAAGCTATCTGACCACCACCCGCGTGGAACTGATGTTTGAAATACCGTTAACAGAAATCGTATTCGACTTCTACGATAAACTGAAAAGCCAGACCCGCGGCTACGCTTCCTTCGATTACACACCGATCGGCTTCCGCGACAGCGATATCGTGAAAATGGATATCCTCCTGAACGGCGACAAAGTGGATGCGCTCAGCGCCCTTATCCACAGGAGCCGCGCCCACGACTTCGGCCGTAAGCTTACCGAAAAGCTGAAGGAGCTGCTGCCCCGCCAGCAATTCCTCATCGCCATACAGGCAGCTATCGGCGCAAAAATTGTGGCCCGCGAAAACATCAGCGCTATGCGTAAAGACGTAACCGCAAAATGTTATGGTGGCGACATTTCCCGTAAACGTAAGTTACTCGAGAAACAAAAAGAAGGTAAGAAACGTATGCGCCAGATAGGTAGCGTGGAAATCCCGCAGGAAGCCTTCCTGGCCGTACTGAAACTGGATGATTAATCGTTTGTTTGCTTCGCCTTCGGCGAAGGAATTTGTCCTGGAGCAGGATTACGCTGATTATACTGATTAATTTGATTTTTAGATTTTCTTAATTATAGTTAAGGGAGATGAAAGTAGATATAACTGCTTTTATCTCCCTTTCTCTTTTATAAAATCCGGGGAATAGCTTCAAATTAATCAGTATAATCAGCGTAATCCTGCTCCAGGACAATTTCCCCTTCGCCGAAGGCGAAGAGGAAGTCACTAAATGTGTTATATTTGGAAAAACCAATCACCATGCGTTCTTTAGTGCTCTCTTTAACAGTGGCATTTGCTGCATTCACATTCTCTGCTGCAAAAGCCCAGCAGGCGCCGCCTGCGGCCGACCAGGTAGTAAAAGATGCCTGTGCACAGGCTGCGAAAACCAATAAAAAAGTGTTCGTTATCTTCCACGCATCCTGGTGCGGTTGGTGTCATAAAATGGATACCGCTATGAATGATGCCAGCGTGAAAAAAGCATTTGATAACAACTACGAGATCCGTCATATCACCGTGATGGAGAACGGGGCCAACAAAGCCCTGGAAAACCCCGGTGGAGCCGATCTCCTGGCTAAATATCATGGCGACCAGGAAGGCATTCCATTCTGGCTGGTGTTAAATACCAACGGCGAATTGCTGGCCGACAGCCGTATGAAAAGTCCGGCCGGTAAATTGCAGAACGTAGGCTGCCCCGCACAAAAAGAAGAAGTAGACTACTTCGTGGGCATCCTCGAAAAAACTTCAAAAATGAAACGCGGAGAACTGGACGCCGTGCGTGCCCGCTTTGGCAAGATCGCCGCTGCCACCGCGCATTAAGCGCGGAATTTGTCTGACTCGCTGATTTTGATGATTTCGCTGATTACACTGATTTTATTTTTTTGAGTTTTGTAATTAAGTAAAGGGAGATGTGAGCGATATACCCGTTCCCATCTCCCTTTACACTTTATATTATACTTCACAAATTCAAAAAGTAAGAATCAGTGTAATCAGCGAAATCATCAAAATCAGCGAGTCAGACAATTTCCGCGAAAATTCGTATTTTACCCTCTCATACACCTCCTTTCATACACCAGCCAATCTCCCGGTAACAAGTTTTTATACAACAATCTATTCATATGCACCTGACTGCACGGGAAACCGAAAAATTATTACTGCACCTGGCCGGGGAACTGGCAGAGAAAAGAAAAGCAAGGGGACTGCGCCTGAACTACCCGGAAGCCATTGCACTTATCAGCAGCCGCTTAATGGAAGCGGCACGCGATGGTAATTCTGTGGCTACGCTTATGCATTATGGCGCTACTATCCTTACCCGCGAAGATGTCATGGAAGGAGTGCCCGAAATGATCCATGAAGTACAGATCGAAGCTACCTTTCCCGATGGCACCAAACTCGTAACTGTACACGATCCTATCCGTTAACCATTTATAAATATTACAACCATGATCCCCGGGGAATATTTTTTAAAGAAAGAAGATATCATTGCCAATACCGGCCGGAAAACAGTCCGGATCAGCGTGGTCAACACCGGCGACAGGCCCGTGCAGATTGGCTCCCATTGCCACTTTTTTGAAGTGAACCGTATGATGCTGTTTCCCAGGGAAGCTGCATTCGGTATGCGGCTCAATATTCCTTCCGGTAACGCGGTTCGCTTTGAACCGGGAGAAGCCAAAGAAGTAGAACTGGTGGAACTGGGCGGCGCCAGGAAAGTGATAGGCATCAATAACCTGGTAAATGGCGACACCACCGATCCCGCTGTGAAAGCGGCTGCCATTGCGAAAGCAGCATCTCTCCATTTTAAATCCGGACAATTATGAGCCTGCACATCAGCAAAACAAAGTATGTGAATATGTATGGTCCTACTACCGGCGATCGCGTGCGACTGGCCGATACAGACCTCATTATAGAAATAGAAAAAGATTACAACGTATACGGCGACGAAAGCAAATTCGGCGGCGGTAAAAGCGTAAGGGACGGTATGGCCCAATCGGCCACAGCCCTGCGTAGCGAAGGGGTGCTGGATTTTGTGATCACCAATGTGATCATCATCGATCACTGGGGAATTGTAAAGGGAGATATAGGGATTAAAGACGGGAAAATTGTTGCGGTAGGACAGGCAGGAAATCCCGATACCATGGATGGCGTACATCCGCAACTGATCATCGGCGCTTCAACAGAAATACATAATGGCGCTAACCTCATTGCTACCGCAGGCGGCATAGATACGCATATTCATTTCATATGCCCGCAACAGGTAGACCACGCACTTTTCAGTGGCGTTACCACCCTTATAGGCGGCGGTACAGGCCCTGCAGATGGCACTAGTGCCACCACAGTAACACCGGGCAAATGGAACATGCAACGCATGCTGCAGGCAGCGGAGGCATACCCGGTCAACCTCGGCTTCTTTGGTAAAGGCAATTGCGCTACCACAGGGCCACTGGTGGAACAGATCGAAGCCGGTGCATTGGGACTTAAAATTCATGAAGACTGGGGCGCTACACCCGCTGTTATCGATGCATCGCTGAAAGTGGCGGATGAACTGGATGTACAGATCGCCATCCACACAGATACGCTGAATGAAGCCGGCTTCCTGGAAGACACCCTCAACGCCATCAACGGCCGCGTAATTCATACCTTCCACACGGAAGGCGCCGGCGGAGGCCATGCACCGGATATCATCCGCGCAGCCTCCTTCCCGAATGTATTGCCCGCATCTACCAATCCCACACGGCCTTACACGGTGAATACCATCGACGAGCATCTTGATATGCTTATGGTATGCCATCACCTCGATAAAAAAGTACCGGAAGATGTATCCTTTGCAGATTCCCGCATCCGGCCGGAAACCATAGCGGCAGAGGATATCCTGCACGATATGGGCGTATTCAGCATTATGAGCTCAGACTCCCAGGCCATGGGCCGCATCGGCGAAGTGATTATACGCACCTGGCAAACCGCTGATAAAATGAAGAAACAACGCGGCGCGCTGGAAGAAGATAAGCATAACGATAATGATAATTTCCGTGTAAAAAGATACATCGCCAAATATACTATCAACCCTGCCATTGCACATGGCATCTCCAACCATATCGGTTCCCTGGAACCCGGTAAGATGGCGGACCTGGTGCTGTGGAAGCCCGCCTTCTTTGGCGTAAAACCCGAAATAATCATCAAGGGCGGTATGATCAATGCCAGTCGCATGGGCGATCCCAATGCTTCCATTCCTACACCGCAACCGGTGATATACCGCCATATGTTTGGCGCGCATGGAAAAGCATCGCTGCACAACAGCGTGTTGTTCGTATCTGCGTTATCGTTAGAAAAAGGAATTAAAGAAGAATACGGTTTGCAGAAGCAGCTGCTGCCGGTAAGCAACTGTCGTAACATCTCCAAAAAAGACCTGGTACATAACGACAAAACACCGGACATCACAGTCAATCCCGAAACATACGAAGTGCGGGTAGACGGAGAGAAAATTACCTGCGAGCCATTGAAGGAATTATCGCTGGCACAACGCTATTTTTTATTTTAATCCGCAGAAGATATGCTGGTAAGGGAGATCATAGGAAATACGGAGGCGCATACACGTAGCAGCAGGGAAACAGATCTGTTGCCGCTGGAATGGTTTGAAACCTCCAGGCGCATTCAGCGGAAATACACTGCCGGCGGGCGTGAGGTAGCATTGAAGTTTACAAAGGAAGGACAACACCTCAAACAAAATGACATCGTTTACCAGGATGATGACCTGGTGATTGTGGTAGACATTCTTCCCTGTGAGGCCATTGTGATCAGTCCGCGTAACATGGGGGAAATGGCAAAGGTATGCTACGAGATCGGTAACAAGCACCTGCCACTTTTCCTCGAGGAAGAGCAACTGCTTATTCCTGCTGACGAGCCGCTGTACCGCTGGCTGCATGCCGCCGGTTACCCGGTGGTAAAAGAGCGGCGTAAACTGCTGCATATCCTGCGTACTAACGTACAACCACATACGCACGGGAACAGCGGTCCTTCGTTTTTTGAAAAGATCCTGGAACTGGCGTCAAAATAAAATATATGGAACAGCATTACCCGGGCAGCTTACTTCACCTGGCAGACAGTACACTGCCCATTGGCGGCTATACACATTCTGCCGGGCTGGAAACCTTTGTGCAGCAGGGCCTGGTGCATAATGCCGCTACCGCCGCCACCTTTGTGCGCAATATGCTGCAAAACAATTTGCGCTATAACGACGCGGCGTTTATGAGCCTGGCTTATAACGCTGCTGCACAAAAGAACCTGGAGGAACTGCTGGAGCTGCAACAACTCTGCAGCGCTGTAAAAGCGCCACGGGAGCTGCGGGAAGCAAGCCAGAAACTGGGCGCCCGGCTCACGCGTATTTTTTGTCGCAGGTATCCCAGCCATCTGGTAACGCAGTTTGAAATAGTGGCCGGCTGCAGCCCGCATTACAGCCTGGCATTCGGCATCTACGCGCAGCTCACGGGTATCTCACTGCGGGCCGCTTTGTTTGGGTTTTACTATAACGCCGCCATGGGCATGGTGACCAACTGCGTAAAACTGGTGCCCCTGGGGCAAATGGACGGACAGGACATTATCTTTGACCTGCAACCTTTGCTGGAAGAACTGACGGAAGCCACTATACAACCCGATAAATCATTGCTGGGGCTTTGCAACGCCGCATTTGATATCCGCAGCATGCAACATGAGCGCCTGTACAGCAGGTTGTATATGTCGTAATTATAATTATTCATATCATGAGCAGAGAATATATAAAAATAGGTGTGGCAGGCCCGGTAGGTTCCGGTAAAACGGCCCTCATTGAACGGTTAACAAGGCAAATGGCGCAGCACTACCAGGTAGCGGTGATCACAAATGATATTTATACAAAGGAAGATGCCGAGTTCCTTACAAAAAACAGCCTGCTGCCCCCGGAAAGGATCATCGGGGTGGAAACCGGCGGCTGTCCGCATACCGCCATCCGCGAAGATGCCAGCATGAACCTGGAGGCCGTGGAAGAAATGGTGCGCCGTTTCCCCGGTATTGAGATCGTGTTCATAGAAAGCGGGGGCGATAACCTTTCCGCCACTTTCAGCCCCGACCTGGCCGACGTAACCATCTTTGTAATTGATGTGGCAGAAGGGGATAAGATACCCCGTAAAGGAGGCCCGGGTATTACCCGCTCCAACCTGCTGGTGATTAATAAAATTGACCTGGCGCCCTATGTGCATGCAGATCTTGGCGTGATGGAAAGGGATGCACGTAAAATGAGGAACGGGCAACCATTCGTGTTCACAGATCTCATGAGCGGCACAGGGCTCGATAACGTGATCAACTGGATTAAAAGATACGCTTTACTGGAAGATATTGCGGCGCCTAATCTCCTTACATGATCAGTGAACTGAAGATATTGACGGGAAAAAGGGATCATAGCACTTACCTGAAAGAGTGCTTCTGCACAAGGCCTTTTAAAATAGCCAATGTGCGGGAGGAGCGCAGCGACCCGGTACTACGCCTCATGATGATGAGCTCTTCGCCCGGCATGCTGGATAAAGATCATTACCGGGTGGATATCACCGTAGCTGCCGGCACCGCTTTACACCTGCAAACGCAGGCCTACCAGCGGTTGTTTAACATGGAAACGGGCGCCATCCAGGAAATGGAAGTGCGCCTGCAAGCAGGCAGTACTTTCACCTTTTTGCCACACCCGCTGGTACCGCATGAAAAGGCTACCTATACCGGCTATACGAACCTGCGCCTGTCGGATAACTGCCGCCTGGTGTGGGGAGAGATCATCACCTGCGGGCGTAAGCTCAACGGGGAAATATTCCGGTTTAAAAAACTGCACAGCATTACCCGGGTGTTTGCAGGTACACAGCTATTGCTGATGGATAACCTCCTGATGCAACCCGGCGTTACCAGTTTCCAGGCAATGGGCTGGATGGAAGGATATACCCACCAGGCCACCTTCCTGTATGTAGATACCCATGAAGGCGTATCCCTGCAGGAAATTACGGATAGTCTTCACCGTTACCTGGAACAACAGCCCGGTATGCTCGCAGGTGTTACCCGCACCGCCGGTAATGGTATCATGGTAAGAATGCTGGGCAACAGCGGGGAACAATTATTTGAATGCCAGCAGCAACTGGCTAAACATTTACCTGTTTAAATGAATCCTATGTCATTTATCGATAACAGTTTATTACTAACAGCGGTTACTATCAGCTGTTTGCATACGGCCTCCGGACCGGATCATTATGTGCCCTTTATCGTTTTTTCCCGTACCCGTAAATGGTCGGTGGCCAAAACTATCGGGTGGACGGCCCTCTGCGGCCTGGGGCATGTAATGAGCTCACTGGTGATCGGTATGATAGGAGTGCTGCTGGGGTGGCAGTTGTCCCGCTTTACCGCCATCACGGAAGTGCGCGGCGGCATTGCAGGATGGGCGTTGCTGGTATTGGGGCTTTTTTACCTCATCTGGGGATTGTATAAGGCCATCGCCAACAGGCCGCATAAACATTTTGATGTGTACGACGACGGCGATATGTATGTGTACCAGCACCGGCACAATGAAGCCTATGTGGCGCCACAGAAGCGGATCCGCGTAACGCCCTGGATCCTGTTCGTCATATTCGTGATGGGACCGTCGGAACCATTACTGCCGCTGTTATTTTATCCTGCAGCGCAACAATCTGTACCCGGCATTGTGATGCTGATTGCCACGTTTACATTTTTTACGATCCTTACCATGATCATTATGGTGCTATTGGGATACTATGGGTTTTCCCTCATGAAACCCGTTGCTACAGAAAGATACATGGCCGCCATCAGCGGCGCCGCTGTTACGCTCTGTGGAACGGGCATGGTTTTTATGGGTTGGTGAACTGTTTAGCAGCTCAGGCTGTTATAGCAGATAAACCTTTACCACATGAGAAAATGGCTCCGGATCATCCTTATTACCGGCGGTATATTTATCGCGCTCCTGGTGTTGTTATTCCTGGGGATGACCTGGTACATACATGCCAATAAAGACAATTTCCTGAAACAGATCACCGCCCAGCTGAATGATCGCCTGAGCGGGAATATCCGCATCGGGGATATGGAGCCTTCCCTGTTGAAAAGCTTTCCCAATGTGTCTATAGCCCTGAAGAAAGTAGTGCTGGAAGACAGCCTTTTCCAGCAACATCATCATCCATTGCTGGATGTAAATGATATTTTCGTACGGGTGAATACGTTATCACTGTTACGCAAGCACGTAGATGTAAATGAGATCAGCCTGCAGGACGGTACCATTTTCCTGTATACAGATACCACCGGCTATTCCAATACCTATGTGCTGCAACGGAAATCAGCTCCGGCAAAGAAAAAAAGCTCAAAGGATGCCAACATCAGCAAGCTCACTTTAAAGAATATCAGTTTTATTATAGATAACCGGCAGAAGTTTAAATTATTTCACCTGGATATACGCCAGCTGGATGGCAAAATGGATGCTACCGATACCAGTATGCAGTTTACTATGGTATCGGATATCCTGTCTAAAAGTTTTGCTTTTAACACTGCCAAAGGAAGTTATCTGAAGGATAAAAAACTTCAGTTAAACCTTTCCGTTATCTTCAATAAACGTACAAAGATCCTCCAGATACCGCAGCAGGAGATCCGTATAGACGACCACCCGGTGCTGATTACCGGGCAGTTTGGTTTTGGCGAAAAACCGCCGCCTTTCCGCCTGAAAATTAATGCCAACCAGGTATTGCTGCATGACGCAGCCTCCTGGTTGTCGCCCAATATCAGCACGAAACTAAGCAGCATTACGCTCACCAGGCCACTGGACGCAGAGGCTAACCTCGACGGGCATATGAAATACCGGGACACGCCTAAAGTGCTCATCACCTGGAAAACCACCAACAATGTACTGGTGAGCACCATGGGGGAGTGGACCAACTGTAACTTCACCGGAAGGTTTAACAATGAAGTGTTACCCGGCCGTGGCCATAACGATGAAAACTCCGCTGTGAATATTTTTGGTTTGAGCGCCACCCTGGCAGGGGTGCCGCTGAAAGCAGATACCATCCGGGTGGTAAACCTGAAACAGCCCTTGCTGCGGGGGCATTTCCGGTCTGATTTCCCACTCACGAACCTGAACAGCGGGCCTGATGAAAGTCCCATATTGTTTAAAGAAGGCAGTGCCAATGCCGACCTGTATTACACCGGCCCCGTGCTGGCCAGCGATAATACGCCTTCCTCCCTGGAAGGAGTGGTCCAGGTAAAACAGGGCGCATTCACCTATCTGCCGCGTAACTTATCTTTTCATGATGCCAGCGCATCGCTGCGCTTTACAGGGCAGGACCTGCTGCTGGAAAACATCCGCATACAAACACAAAAAAGCAACCTGCAGATGGATGGTATGGTGAAAAACCTCCTCAACCTGTACTTCACTACACCTGAAAAAATTGAGCTCACCTGGAATATCCGCAGCCAGCTGGTAGACCTGAATGAATTCAAAAGCTTCCTGGCGCCACGCCGGAAAGTGAAGGCTTCCCGCAGCCAGCAGAAGGCAAAAATGAGCCGCGTAAACCGGCAGCTGGATGTGGTGCTGGCTTCCAGCAACGTAGTGATGCAGGTGCAGCTGGATAAGATCACATACCAGCGCTTTACCGCGCAGAATGTAAAGGCCTCCGTGCAACTAACGAATACGGATATACTCTTAAAACAGATTGCCCTGCAGCATGCGGGCGGAAATATGCAGATGGCCGGAACAATTCACCAGCAGGGGAATAACAACAATTTCAGCATGAACGCCACGGTGAATAATGTGCATATCAGCCAGCTGTTTTACGCATTTGATAACTTCGGGATGTCGTCGCTTAAATCGGATAACCTGAAAGGAAATGTATCGGCAAAAGTGAACCTGAAAGGAAACGTACTGGATAATGGAAGTCTCGCAAAAAATTCCCTTTATGGCAGCATCAATTTCAATTTGAAGAACGGGGCGCTGGTCAATTTCGGCCCGCTGACAGATATAGGCCTCTTCGCTTTCCGTAAGCGCCACCTCGATAGCGTCACAATTGAAAACCTGTCGAACACCTTCCAGGTGCAGGGCAACAAAGTACTGATCCCACCCATGCGTATTGCTTCCAGCGCTATCAATATTGATGTGAACGGAGTTTACGGGATAGACGGCGGCACCAATATCAACCTGGACATTCCGTTGAGAAACCCGGCGAAAGATTCAGCAATAACGGATAAGGAGGAAAAGCGTAAACGCAGCAGGAAGGGGATAGTTATACACTTGCGGGCAGTATCTGAAAAAGATGGAAAAGTAAAGATCAAACTCGGTAAAAAAGACGATGAATAAACCGTGGTTGCTGCACTGTTGCAGCAACCACGGGCACTATTTTCAGGCCACCGTTTGGAACGCCTGTTCAATATCTCCCTTAATATCACTGATATGTTCGATACCCAGTGAAATACGCAACACGCCCGGTGCCACACCTGCTTTCCTCTGCTCTTCCTCACTGAGCTGCTGGTGGGTAGTAGTAGCCGGATGGATGATCAGCGTTTTGGAATCACCTACATTGGCAAGATGGTATATTAACTTCAACGCCTGTACGAATTTATCCGCCGTTTCTTTTCCCCCTTTGATCTTAAAGCTCAAAACGCCGCCAAAGCCATTTTGCAGGTACTTCTTCGCCAAAGCATGATATTTATTATCCGGTAACCCGGGGTAGTTAACAGATTCCACCTGCGGATGTTGCTGCAGCCATTGGGCCAGCGCCAGGGCATTGTCTACCGTGCGTTGTACCCTGAGGGAAAGCGTTTCCAATCCCTGCAGGAACAGGAAAGAGTTCTGAGGCGCCAGTGCCGGTCCCCAGCTCCGCAAGCCGGCCACACGCGCACGGATAATATACGCAATATTGCCAAACGGGCTGTGCGACCCGAACACTTCCCAGAACTTCATGCCATGATAAGCTTCATCCGGTTCGCTAAACTGTACAAACTTACCGTTGCCCCAGTTATAGTTGCCGCCATCCACAATGATGCCGCCAATGCTGGTGCCATGCCCGCCAATCCATTTGGTGGCCGCTTCTACCACCACGTTGGCGCCATGTTCCAGCGGGCGGCTTAAGTAACCCGCCGCGCCGAATGTATTGTCCACTACCAGGGGAATATCATACTTGCGCGCAATGGCGCTGATCTTCTCAAAATCAGGAACGGCAAACCCGGGATTACCGATGGTTTCCACGTAGATCGCTTTTGTTTTTTCATCGATCAGCGCTTCAAAGCTTTCCGGGTTATCCAGATCCGCAAAACGGGCCTCTACGCCAATCCGCTTGAAGCTCACTTTAAACTGGTTAAAAGTGCCGCCGTACAGGTAAGAAGAAGTAACAAAATTATCTCCCGGCAAGAGGATATTATGCAGCGCTATAAACTGCGCCGCCTGCCCGGAAGCCACTGCCAATGCGCCTACACCGCCTTCCAGCGCCGCTACTCTCTTCTCAAATACATCTGTGGTAGGATTCATGATGCGGGTATAAATATTACCAAACTGTTTCAGCTGGAATAAGTCGGCCGCATGCGCTGCACTGTCGAATGTATAGGAAGTGGTCTGATAAATTGGCACTGCAGCCGCATGGGTAGAGGATTCTGGCTGATAACCTGCATGTACCTGTAAGGTGTCGAAATGTAATGGCTTATCGGGCATAACCGGAAGATTTAAAGGTTTGAATATTAGTCTACAAATATAGTAGACTAATTTGAATAACAAAATATTTAACGCTATTCTCACACAAAAAATAATATCTTCGGCACTATTACTATAAAAATGGTGTTCGGGGAAGAACACAGCTGACCAATGTTATTGACTATTACAACTAAACGTTACCCCGCTACAGACCTGGGTTATCTGTTGCACAAACATCCCGCAAAAGTACAAACCGTTGAACTGACTGCAGGGAGTGCACATATCTTTTACCCGGAAGCAACAGACCATTCCTGCACTGCCGCTTTGTTACTGGACATTGATCCTGTGCGACTGGTACGTGGCAACGGGAAGGGCAACGACTTTGCACTGGAACAATATGTGAACGACCGTCCTTATGTGGCCTCGTCATTTATGAGCGCCGCTATTTCACAGGCCTATGCCACGGCCATGAATGGACGTTGTAAAGACAAGCCCCACCTGGTTGACGAAGCCATTCCGTTTGAAGTAAACCTCTCCGTTTTGCCGATAAAGGGCGGCGAACCATTGCTGCGACAGTTCTTTGAGCCACTGGGCTATGAAGTAACAGTGCAATCGCACCTGCTGGATGAACAATACCCGGAATGGGGGCAGAGCCGTTATTTCAATGTAACCCTGCGTCATACGCTGCCACTGAAAACGATCCTTAGACAGCTGTACATACTGGTGCCGGTGTGCGATAACGACAAGCACTATTTCGTGGGCGGCCATGAAATTGAAAAGCTGATGGAGAAAGGAGAAGGATGGCTGGACACGCATCCTGCGAAAGAGCTCATCACCCGGCGCTATCTCCGGCATATTGCACCGCTGGCAAAACAGGCGCTGGAGCTGATCATGAAAGACGAGATATTGCCGGAAGAGGAAAAACCGGCGAAGGATAAAGTAAAACTGCACGACCTGCGCTTACTAACGGTAAGGGATATACTCCAGGAACTGAACGTGGCAACGGTAGCGGATATGGGTTGCGGGGAAGGAAAGTTGCTCCGCCTGCTCATGGAAAAACCGCAGTTCAAAAAGATCCTGGGCATGGATGTAAGTTATCATGCACTGGAAGTGGCGCAGGACAAACTGAAGCTGGACCGCCTTCCTGAAATGCAGCGCAATCGCATCCAGCTCATCCAGGGCTCACTAACGTACAGGGATAAACGTCTTTCGGGCTTTGATGCCGGCGTGCTGGTAGAGGTGATTGAGCACCTGGACGAGCCCCGGCTGTCGGCGCTGGAGAAAGTAGTATTTGAATATGCACGCCCTTTACATGTGATCATTACCACTGTAAATGCTGAATACAACGTGTTATATGAAAAGCTGTCTGCCGGCGCATTCCGGCATGGTGATCACCGCTTTGAATGGACGCGCGCACAATTTGAAACATGGGCCAACCGGGTAGCTGCGCAATTTGGTTACACAGTTTCCTTCCGGCCATTGGGAGAAACAGATGAAATGCTGGGAGGGCCCAGTCAACTGGCTTTATTTAAACGATCATTATGAGAGACATTATTTTAGAAAAGATAAAGGAACTTGAACAGGAGCACCAGGTAAAAGTATTATATGCCTGCGAGTCGGGGAGTCGCGCCTGGGGCTTTGCTTCACCAGACAGCGATTATGACGTCCGCTATATTTATACCCGGCACAGGGACAGCTACCTGAGTATCACGGAACCACGGGATGTAATTGAATTACCGGTTGATGAAGTGCTCGACATCAGCGGATGGGATATCCGCAAAGGATTACAGCTGTTCCTGAAATCCAATGCCCCGCTGTATGAGTGGTTACAATCTCCCATCATTTACCAGGAGGAAACAGACTTCAAACAAACTATGACCGGCCTCATGGAGAAATATTTTTCTCCGCGCTCGGGCTGTCATCACTACCTGTCCATGGCCTTCAATGTTTTCTCCAATGAATTACAGGGAGAGGCAGTGAAACTGAAAAAATACTTTTATGTACTGCGCCCGCTACTAGCCTGCCAGTGGATCCTGGCGGGCAAAGGCGTTCCGCCCATGGAGTTTGCACCGTTGCGCACGCTGATAACGGATGCTTCCATCCAGGCTACCATTGATAAGCTACTGGAAATAAAAGCCGGTGCAGACGAGCAAGCCACCGTAACGCCGGACCCGGCGCTGCATCAATGGATGGCCTATGCGCTGGAAGAATGTAAAATGCAGGCGGCAGACCAGCCCGCGGTAAAAAATGATACCACGGAGCTGGATCAGCTTTTCCGGAAATATATTTCGTATGACTTTTGAATCACTGCAACAGCAACGGGACTACATCCTGCTGGAATGCATCAGTGGCAGCAGGGCATACAACCTGCAGGTACCTACGTCTGACACGGATATCAAAGGCGTGTTCATACTACCGCAAAAGGAATTGTATGGCATGACCTACACGCCGCAGGTAGCTAATCAAAGCAATGATGAAGTATACTTTGAAATAAAACGCTTCCTGGAACTGCTGGAAAAAAACAATCCTAATATCCTGGAGTTGTTGAGCACCACTAATAGCAACCAGTTGTTCCGGCACCCGCTGATGAACCTTATACGGCCTGTGGATTTCCTGTCGAAGCTATGCCTGGAAACATTTGCAGGCTATGCCAAAACACAGATAAAGAAAGCAAAAGGACTGAATAAGAAGATTAACCAGTCGCATGGAACGGAGCGCAAAGCAATTATTGAGTTCTGCTACGTGATAGCCGGCGCCCAAAGCGTTCCCTTACGGGAATGGCTGCACGAAAAGAATCTCAGGCAGGAAGACTGCGGGCTTGTTAGTATCGATCATTTCAGGGATGTATATGCCTTGTATCACAACAGCCAGTTTGAACCGGGGACTACCTTTAAAGGGATCTTTTCCGGCGCCAATGCCAATGATGTACAGCTCAGCAGTGTTCCAAAAGGCGCGGACCCACTGGCTATTATGCAGTTTAACAAAGACGGCTATACGGTGTATTGTAAAGACTTTGCCGCGTACTGGCAATGGGTGGAGTTGCGCAACGAGGCCCGCTACGAACATAACCGGGAACTGGGTGCAGATTACGACAGCAAACACATGATGCATACCTTTCGCCTGCTCACAATGGCTGAAGAAATTGCATTACATAAGGAAGTACGCGTGTATCGCAACGACCGTGATTTCCTGTTGCGTATCCGCAGCGGGGAGTTCAGTTACGAGGAACTGCTGGAAATGGCTACCCGTAAATTAGATGACATGGAACAGCTGTATGCGGCTTCAGATCTTCCGGATCAACCGGACCCGGAGCTGGCAGCATCACTGTTGATCCGAATAAGAGAGGAATTTTATGCCCCGAAGAAATAGACAATTATCACATATCTCCATACCGGAACTATCACTGGTATTATTGATCGGCCCATCAGGCGCCGGTAAGTCCACGTTTGCCCGCAGGTTTTTCAGACCTACCGAAGTTATTTCTTCAGATGTTTGCCGGGGTTTGATCAGCGATGATGAAAACAACCAGGCCGTTTCTGCCGATGCTTTTGAAGTGGTAAGATTTATAGCGGCAAAGCGGCTGAAACTTGCCCTGCTTACGGTGATTGATGCCACCAACGTGCAGCCGGAAGCCCGTAAGGAATGGGTACGGCTGGCAAGGGAATACCATGTATTGCCCGTAGCCATTGTGCTCAATATGCCGGAGCAGGTATGTAAGGAACGCAACAGCCTGCGTAGCGACCGTAACTTCGGCACGCATGTAATCCCGCAGCAGATCAGCCAGCTCCGGCGCGGGATCCGTCACCTGCGGGAAGAAGGGTTCCGTCATACGTTTGAATTCCATTCACCGGAACAGGTAGCGCAGCTGGAAGCTATTACCCGCGCGCCATTGTATAATAACAGGAAGGAAGACCATGGGCCTTTTGATATTATTGGAGATGTGCACGGCTGCTATGATGAGCTGTGTACCTTACTGGATACGCTGGGGTACCAGGTAGACAAAGATAATTATACACTGATCAGCGCGCCGGCCATTACTAACGCAGAAGGTTATACGCAATTTCGCAAACCGGTGCTGGTGGGCGACCTGGTAGACCGTGGTCCCAAATCACCGCAGGTTCTGCGGCTGGTAATGAACATGGTGAATAACGGGCAGGCCCTTTGTGTGCCTGGCAACCACGATGCCAAACTGCTCCGTTACCTGAACGGTAAAAATGTGCTGTTGCGCCATGGCCTTGAACAAACCGTAGCGCAACTGGCAGGGGAAACGCCGGAATTCCTCGAAGCCGTAAAGGGGTTCCTGGATGGGCTTGTAAGTCATTATGTGCTGGACGACGGCAAACTGGTAGTAGCTCATGCAGGCTTAAAGGAGAGCATGCAGGGGCGGGGCTCCGGCGCCGTAAGGGAGTTTTGTTTGTACGGCGAAACCACCGGGGAAACAGATGAATTCGGCCTGCCGGTAAGATACAACTGGGCGCTGGAATACAAAGGCAAAGCCATGGTAGTATACGGCCATACGCCGGTACCTGAAGCTAAGTTTCTGAACAATACCATCGATATAGATACGGGTTGCGTATTCGGCGCTTCCCTTACCGCCTTGCGTTACCCTGAAAGAGTGCTGGTAGCAGTGCCTGCACAGGAGCAGTATGCGGTGCCTGCCCGTCCTATTGGTTATAACGCCGAAAGCATATTGAGTGTAGCGCAGCAATATGATAATGTACTGGATATAGAAGATTTTACCGGGAAGAAGATCCTGGAAACCCGTTACAGTCATAGCATCACTATCAGGGAAGAAAACAGCATTGCAGCGCTGGAAGCCATGAGCCGCTTTGCCGTCAACCCGAGGTGGCTCATATACCTGCCGCCTACCATGTCGCCCGCAGAAACCAGCCGGGAAGAAGGCATGCTGGAGCACCCGGCGGAAGGATTGCAGTATTTCAGGGACGCAGGGGTTACAAAGGTGATCTGCGAAGAAAAGCACATGGGCTCCCGCGCCGTGGTAATTGTTTG
>NZ_DATCRD010000029.1:0-16883 GCF_036569185.1 Chitinophaga sp. | reverse complement strand
CTGTGGGAGTAAGGTGAAATTACTTTCTCCATTAAAATATCCCCAATAATCCTGAGATTTAGAATCAGTGGGAGGAACCGACGCAGGGGAATTGTACTCAAAGGCATGCCATTTCTTTCCAACAGCACTGCTGCCTTCTTCGGATATACTGTCCAGTTTCAACCTCCGGTACTTCAAATCCGTTTCGGTTTCGGAACCGAAATAACTATACTTAAATGCAAAGTTCTTTATCCTTTTGCCCTTCTTATCAAGAACGGTGATTGAATCCAGTTTACTCCTCGACTGTGCATCTCTCCTGCCTGCTGAAGAATAAAAGTTGATGGTACAGGAAGGAGTTGTGATGCTTTTCAGCACCTTCGCTGCCGCTCTTACCTGTGTATATGAGTTTGATGCAGACATCAGGTCACATGTACCAGCTATTCGCTTATAATCAACTTCACTACTCTGTTCGCTGATCACATCATCAACATCATCCGTATAAGTAAAATAAGCGTTTCCATATGGAGTAATAATTCGGGACAAATACCAGGCAGACTTAAAGGGGCTAAATAGTATTCCCCCTTCTGCATATGAAGTTTCAGATGCTGAAAACTGGTAAATTATCCCCACCTCATCTACTATCTGGATACTGTCCAGGCGTTTGGGATAGGTAATCTGAAGCGGTTGAAAGGGAATAATATGGGCATTATTTGCTGGCGTTGCATCGATGATGAATTTACCACTTCTCCCGTTAAAATTAAAGGAGAAGTTATCGGGTTGCAGATCCAGGATGCCTACAGCCGCTTCCCTGATCCTGTCGCCGGTCTTTACAATGGAATCCAGTACGGCCAAACCGCCCTGGGTCATATACCCCAATTCATCCGGCCTTACATTTACACTCCTGGTAACTGCGCCTCCCGCGTTCAATGTCCATCCCAGGCCAACCTGTGAGGCCAGTTCATTTACTTTTAAGCCAGAGGAATAGTAGCTGATAGAAATGGGAAGAGACACCTTGCCGATACTTGCCGTGTATAAAGGCACACTGATACTGGGAATTCCGGTATAAAGCCCAACAGGTACATCTCCGTACTTACCCAACGAAGCTGCGTTTGGAGACGGGGGTATTACCTTCGGAATATCGATCATCTGGGGGCCTGTTTGGGCAAACAGGCTCATTTTTAAAAAGAATAAAAGCAATAGTAAATACGATCCTTTCATGGATTATCGTTTGAGCAGTGATTATTGATGAATTATGGATAAATGGTTTCATACCATAGGTTAAAACGGTAAGGGAGTGGCATACTTCCCCTTATCAAACTGCCACTTTCAAATGAAAACATCCTGGTTGGGACAATGAAGTATCCAAAAAAATAAAACAATGCCGTGGCATAATCAAAGCTTCCAGACCAGGTAAGTCAGGCATTTCTTTGGCGGCAGATTTCTTTTACTACTGAAAATAGAATCTGGTCATAGTGGGTAAACTTAAAATCAGTTAGGCAAAACAATGTCAATTGGAGCTTAATTCTTCGACGATCACAATAGCGTAAGTAAATATTTCACAGGCACAGAATACTTCTCAATCTACTACTCAGTTCGGGAATAAAACCTTGAAATGCATGCAATTGCAATGAACAATCATATAACGATGTGCAAATTAAGCTACAATTTTATAAATTTCATTTGAATCTTAAAATTGCGTATAAATACGTTTTTTGTGCGTATTTATACGTAATTAATTAGTCATCATCGATGTTGTACAAATGTATAGTTCGATAACGCATTAGATCTGCGCAAAGGGTCTGACCGGATTAACCCAGGTTCCCAATAAGCTAAAATAACTTTGACGGATTTCAACCAGGTTTTCAAGCAATATATTTAGCTTCACTTTGTATCCTCAATCTCAAAGAGTTCTTTTGATATCGTATCTACTGAAGCCGCCCTAAATCTCCCAACAATACCATCAATAATCAGATACATACTCGGCACCACAAACAAGGTAAGCAACATGGAACTTGTCAATCCTCCTACAATCACCCAGGCCATACCGTTCTTTATTTCCGCTGCCGCCCCGCTTGCAACGGCTATGGGCAGCATACCAAAAATCATCGCGAATGTTGTCATCAGGATCGGGCGCAATCGCTCTGTACCTGCCATTACCAATGCTTCCCGAACCGTATATCCTTCTGCTTTCAGTTTGTTGGTGAAATCAACAATCAATATGGCATTCTTTGCAACCAGTCCAAACAGCATGATCATACCTATAATGGTAAAAATGTTCAGGGTTTCCATTGTCAATGCTAATGCCAGCAAAGCTCCCACTAAGGATACAGGGATGGAAAATAAAACAATAAAAGGATACACCGCATTTTCATAAAGTGCTACCATTATTAAGTATACCAGTAGAAAAGCTGTTACCAGTGCTATTCCCAAACTGCCAAAGGCATCTCCCTGGTTCTTTCTGTCTCCAAGAAACTCAACATGCACCCCTTCCGGTAACTTTATAGCTTCCGCCTGTTTCTTTATTTCATCGGCAACGGTGCCGGACGGCCGGCCGAACACATTAGCCTGCACTATTATGGAAGATAGCCTGTCCAGTCGCTCCAGTGAAGTTTCCCCGGGAGCTTCAGTAACTTCTGCGAATTGGCTTAATAGAATTGTTTTGCCTTCCGAATTGACAAAAGAAAGACTCCTCACGTTCTGTATGTCTGAGCGATCCACCTTATTCAGGCTCACGGCAATATCATATTCATTACCTCCCTGTTTAAACAGGCTGGCATTAATACCGCCAAACGCATTTTGCAAAGCGGCGCCCACCTGGCGGGCATCAAGCCCCATAATGCTCATCTTCTCACGGTTAAGCCGGATACTTACCTCTGGCTTCCGGTCTTTTACAGAAAGCTTTACATAATCTGTTCCTGGTACAGCCTCCACAATTTTCTTATACGCTTCTGCAACCTGCCGTACCTCGTTTATTGTTACGCCCTTTATGGCAATCTGGATAGGGGCTCCGCTCGCATTACCCGTGATGCTTGTTTCCAGTACGGTGAATTTACCCCCTGTAATGGTACGGCTTAACTGCTGCTGAATAAGCGGGCCCAGCTCTTCTGATGATAACTTCCTCTTCTTCCTGTCCACTAATGTCAATGTCAGTTCTGCGAGATTTGCATTACTTCCTGATCCGGCCACACTCCCACTCACAAACCCGATACTTGAAAATACTTTTTCTACCTCGGGGTGCGACAGGATGATCTCTTCCGCCTGTTGAGTAAGCAGGTTCGTTTTGTAAATAGTAGCCGCAGGCTCCAGTTCCATGTTGATAATGAGATTATCCCGGTCTGTTTTTGGAATAAAAGCCGCGCCAATGAAGCCGGCAGGCACCAGTGCAATGGACCCGATAATAAGCGCCAGCGTTACTGATAGCAACCATCTTTTTTTCTCAAGAACCCTGACCAGTAAACTGCCATAGTCCTTCTTTAAACTATCAAGGAACTGCTCGAAAGCCAGGTTTACTCTTCCCCAGAGCGATGATTTCTTTAATAACTCCAGCTTGCCAAAGCGGCTCGCAAGTACCGGTGTAATAGTAAATGAAACAAAAAGACTCATCAGGGTGGAGAATACTACTACCAGTGAAAACTCTTTCAGAATTGAACCGATCATACCGCCGGCCAGCGACAAAGGCAGGAAAACAACAACATCCACCAATGTAATGGAAAGCGCTGTAAACCCAATCTCATTACGCCCTTCAAGCGCCGCCTGCCGCCTGTCGGCTCCCATTTCCATATGACGGTAGATATTCTCAAGAACAACAATAGAGTCATCCACCAAAATACCAACTACCAGCGACATGGCCATAAGCGTCATCAGGTTGAGGGAAAAACCCAGCATGTACATAGCTATAAACGTTGGCACAATAGACGCTGGAAGCGCTACCAGAACGAACATGGAACTCCTGACACTATGCAGAAATGCCAGCATCACAATGCCGACAATCAGAATGGCTAACGCAAGATCGAACATCACTGAATTCGCTGCGTGCAGTGTAAATATGCTTTGATCCGACGAAACATCAAACTGCAAATGCTGAACTTTATATTGTTCCTCCATCTTAGCAAACGATTTTTTCACCAGGTCGCTTACATTAACAGCATTGGCGTCGCCCTGTTTTATGATCTGTATACCAATGGAGGGCAGGCCATTTATATGATTAATGGCGATGGTTTTTGCTGAGGCATCCATCACTTTGGCAACATTTTTCAGGTAAATCACTCCCTGGCCCGACCGCTGTCCGATCACCAGGTTGCCCAACTCAGCCACTGAATCAACATTGGCATCATACCGGATAGATAGTTGCTGGCGCTGGGTTTCTATGCTCCCTGCGGGGAAAGACAGGTTGGCATTACCTATGGCCTGTGTAATATTAGCGATGGATAAACCATAGGCAAGCAGCTTATCCTGATCTACATTAACCTGTATCTGCCGCACATCTCCGCCAATAATATCCACCTCGCCTACCCCGGCAAGATTCTGAAGTACCGGTTTAAGTTGTTTATCAGCCAGATCATAAAGACTCCGGGGTGTCATTTTTGCCGTTACTCCCGCTTTTATAACGGGTGTTTCTTCGGGATTTACTTTTTTCACCAGGGGCTGATCAGCATCGTCCGGCAAGTCATTCGCAGCCCGGTCAGCCTGCCGCTGTACGTTGCGCTCCGCTTTGTCGATATCAGTGCCATTCTTAAAGGAAATGGTGATCACAGAAACCCCTTCCTGGGAAACTGATTTGATCTGGTCCAATCCTTCTACCGAAGAAAAAGCATCCTCCAGTTTTTTTGTAACATTGATCTGCACTTCTGCAGCAGATGCTCCCGGGTATATGGTGCTCACTGCAACTGTCGGAAGCTCTATTTTGGGAAGTAAATTATAATTCAGCTTCAAATACGATTGTATCCCAAAAAAGATCAGGATGGTAAATACTACAATGAGCAATAAAGGCCTTCTAATGGCAATCTCTGTTACTGACATGTTCCTGGAGATTATTTTGAAATATTAATGAGAGAGCCGTTTCTAAGATTGATCTGCCCGGAGGTAACTACCTGGTCGCCTATACGTAATCCCTCCAGCACATACACGCTGCTACCATATTCACCGCCCACCTTAATATGCTGCAATATGGCCTTACCATCCTTTGCAACATAAACGGAAGCATTCCGGGTGGTTTCATTAAGCGCCTCCCTTGGAATTAACATCACGTTCCGGCTTGTTTGCCGGGAAAAATCAGCTGCTACAAATGTTCCTGACCTGAGTGGAAAATTCTTATCATTATCAGCGGTGATCTCTACCTGGTAATTATACGCCTGGTTCGCCTGCGGGCTAATGAAAGAAACGGTTCCCTGGAAAGACTGACCAGGATACACGTCTGTAGTTATCTTTACTTTTTGTCCTTGTGAAACCTGGTAAACTTCGCTTTCCGTCATATCCGCCTGAATTTTTATACGGGAAAGATTAACCACTGTGGTAATCTCTCCCCCGGTGCCAACATACATACCTTCTTCCACCGGCTTTGTACTTATGATTCCACTGGTCGGGGCCTTAATGCTGGCATCGGCAATTTGCCTGCGCAGTTGCTGCACCTGGTTAACTGCATCACTATAGTTCTGACTGATTTCATTGACCTTCTCCTGGGTGGCAGCTTTTCCTTCCAGCAGCTCAGTATAGGTTTGCAGGTCACGTTTAAGCTTCATCGCATAGGATTCTTTTTTCTGCAGATCAAGCTCCTGGATGTGCGTGTCAATAACCGCAAGCACCTGCCCTTTATTTACATTGTCGCCCAGACTGAAACGTAAATGGGCAATATTGCCGCTGGTTACAGATAGCACCTTTGCTTCCTTAAATGGCGTAACCAGCCCGGTTTTTATAAGTCCGACACGAAGATGCTCTTCGACCACAGTTGCTACCGAAACCGGGATCCTGATATCCTGCGCCCCGGCAGGCTTTTTACGCTCATCTATTTTCTCTTTATTGGACAACAACCTGAATGCAATAAAGCAGGAAACTCCAACACAAATGACGGTTAAGACAGCTTTCTTCTTCATAATATTGTTAAAGTGAGTTATTGAATTTTCTTAGTGTACCGGCAGCCTTCTCCAGGTCAATACGGGCGAGATAGTAATTGTAAATCGAACTGAGATAACTACTCTGCGCTTCTTTGAGTGAGTTCTGGGTATTCAGCCAATCTGTAAGATCTGTAACTCCTTTTTGAAACTGGACATCCGTTATCCTGAATACGGATTCAGCGAGTGCAACATTTCTTTTGTCGTTCTCAACGTTTGTTTGCGCCTGCAGATACTTCGTATAGGCATTCTGATACTCCACATAATATTTCCCTTCATCCAATTTCAATTTCTCCTCCGCATTAAAGTGCCTGATTGCAGCCTGTTTGTAACGGGCGTTCCGTTTATAAAAATCAAGGATCGGAATATTCAGTTTAAGCCCTACCGCTGAATAGGGAAGCAACTCATCGTAAGCCCCTTTCAGATGATCGCCAAAACCCACAACACCATAGCGGATATACGCATTTAATTTTGGCAGCGCCTCCGCTTTAATGGCCGACTTTTCTATTTCAAGTAATTTTATATTTAGCTTTGACAGCCGGTAATCTACCCGCGAATCAGCAGAGAAAATAAGAGATGAATCCGTGAGGGATGCTGATGCATCGGGGGGTACTGAAAAATCAATTGTAAGGGAATCATTAACCGGAAAGCCCATTTCATATTTAAGCTCATTCTCTGCCAGCGTGATATTACTCAGGGCGACGCGGATCCTGGATACCGTGTTATTATAATCCACATTAACTTTGTCAAGATCCTTCTGAAGAACAGTTCCTTTATTTACCTGGAGGCGGAATATATCAATCTGTCTTTCATAGGTTTCCCTGTTCCCCTGTAATTGTTCCAGCTGCTGGTGATAAACAAAAATATTAATGTAGGCTGTGCTGATATTATAAATAATTGCCTCCTGGCTTTGTTGTTGATTTAACTCCGCCTGCTGCTTATTATATTTATTTGCTTTCAGCCCGGTGATCATTGATTGATCGTACAATACCTGGTCCAGTTGTGCAACAGTATTTGACGCATACCTTTGCGTCAGTGACACTTTTAATTCATTGGGCCCCAAAATGCCGGCAGGAATAACGCTTTGCTGCAGCTTCAGGTTATTGTCCAGGTTGGTGTTCATACTTACCCTGGGTAAATAATCGGCAATTGCTTCTCTTGCCTTTGCATCGGCCAACCGTTTCTCATTGGCATAGATGACGTTGTTACGGTTATTCTTTAAGCCATATTCTATACAATGCTTAAGCGTCCAATGCTCCTGTGCAGCCGCATTCAGCCCCACGCTGAATAATAACAATAGAATGATTATTTTGTGCATACTGTGCTGTTTCCTTCAATACTAAAAGAGACGATCTCTTTACCAGCGAAACTAATGTATGGCACAAAGGGTATTTCTGTTATTATACAAACCCGGCTGCTTTTTATACAAACTTCCAACCATAGCTCCCTAAAATGAACGAAGCCCCAATATATATCAGGGCTTGTTTACCTAAACCTACAAACTGTCACACTGAATATTTGGTTATGTTCAATACAGCTCTGTACCCATATGACCGAATTCGGTCAGGTACCAGATAATGTCTGCTGATTTAATCTCATTCCCTTCAACCCGAAGGATCCTGTGTTCATTATCTAAATAAAAATCAAACAGGTTGTCCGGGAAACTGAAGTACAGACAACTTAAAATAGTATCCGCAATTGCGGTATCAATAACATCAGTTCTGAATACTTTCACCATAACTATCAGATGTTGCTATACTCCTATCCGGCCGTGAAAGGATTTAACAATACCGCCATTGCATTTTTGCTAATTCCTTTATCAGCGAATGAGTATCTGAATGAAATACTGTGAAAGTAAACGACGGATCAACAGGGAATTTTCATTTTATACCAAACCGGTCTATTTTTATACAAAAGAAGTGATACTCCTCCCCTCACTCCATATTCGCCATCGCCCACCCCTGTATTTCCATCAGCGTGTTACCATATGCCAAACTGGTAACTACTTGTAAATGTGCCGTAATAAGATGAAATTTGCCGTTGACCAAACCCTCCTGACATGTCATTACAACGCATAGAACAGCATATTACGGGATTGCCCAACGTTACACGACTGGAAAGCTTCGGATACACATTTTTCTTCTATGGCCCGGAACAGGTGCTCCCCTTTGTCACCTTTGCGGCATCAGATAATGAGCACGATAAAAGATCCAACCTGAACCGGGAGGGTGTGTTCCGGGTAAATATCGGCATCGCCAAAGATTCATTCAGCAAACTATTCTCCGGCAATGAATCCCCATGGGATTATACGGCGCTGAACCGCTTCATGCCTCATCCCGACTATGCCGCGCAACATTTTATTTGTATCCTGAATCCTGAAGGCGACCGGCTAACGGAAACAATTGATTTTATCAACGAAGCGCATCTTGTTGCGAAGCTCCGTTTTGATAAAAAGCAGGCTGTTAAAACGAAAGGGAATAATTAATAAATCAGGAAGCGCTGATAATTTTCATAAAGATATCAGCCGTATCAAACTGATACATCTCCCTAAAAGCCGGTAAATAACCGGCTTTTTTTATTATCTTCATACTAACAGTAAAAATAACCTCATGACCACACACGCTGACGACCCTCACAGCGGAAAAAACCGGGCAGCTATCCCGGTTGCGAACCGTTCCACCCCGGCGGCAGTGCACACTGCAGGCAATGGTTCCGGGGCCATACAGCTCCGCCCATATGAACAGCTAACTACGCACAACGATAAAATAACGCAGCAGAAAGCCCTGCAAACACTGGCCGGCAATCAACCGGTACAGAAAAAAGAAAACAAAACAGGTATGCCCGACCAGCTCAAAAACGGTATTGAAAACATATCAGGATACAGTATGGATGATGTACGGGTACATTATAACTCTGCTGAACCCGCCCAATTGCAGGCCCTCGCCTATGCAAAAGGAACAGATATCCATATAGGGCCGGGACAGGAACAACACCTGCCGCATGAAGCCTGGCATGTGGTACAGCAAAAACAGGGACGGGTACAGGCTACCACACAATTAAAGCAGGGCATCCCCGTGAACGATGATAAGGGCCTGGAGCAGGAAGCCGATCTGATGGGCCGGAAAGCCATGCAATTACAAAGCGCCTCCCCGCAACACCATCAGGTATCACAACTAAAACAGGGCATAGTACAGCGTATCAGCATCGACACCAACAAGCTGAATATGGTAGGAGAAGAACACAATGAATCACAAGGACGCCGGCCAATAGAAATCGCTTACTGCAACCACCTCTTTGGCCGCACCGGTTTATACTGGCAGGAAGCCGCCTTCAAGCCTATAGAAATGCACGACACAAAGGGCGATGAAGCCGGTCTGCGATTAAAATTCTTCTATCACGTTTTCGCAGGCAGTATCGTAAAATGCATTCAAACCACCAAAGACGGAGGCATGCCCTACCTGATGGCGGTACGTAGTCCCTGGAAAACGATGAATACCGTAAAAGTCCTGTACCAGCAGGAAGTAACAACCCTAAGCCATGAAGAAGGCACTGCCCTGCATGAAATGGTCAACAGCCAGGAATGGACCGGCTTGCAGGCTGGAATGGATGGACTGGCCGTTGCTGAAAATGCCGGCAACCTCCAATACAGGAAGAAAGTAGTAGAAGATATGATCAAACTGAAAACATACTGGGAAAACAAACCGGCCATTTATGAGCCCAGCAAGGCAGTTGTTACAGACGACCGGAATGATCATATGCATAACAGTGCCACCACCGCTGCTTTCCAGGGACGGGTAGGCATCTGGAAAGTGGGTGATAACCACATTACCGGTATCGGGCAAATGCACCCCACCGGCCGGCACTACAACCTGGTATCCCGCGCCAATTTCAATAACGACCTCCAGGGCTATATACAAAGTAATACCAGCACCACCGGTAACACAGGCGGGAAACAGTAAGCAGCTTTTTAAATTGCATCCGCATTCCCTCCACTGTTAATATTTAGCCGTCATTGAGCTTTGGATGTTATTTTTTATTATCTTATAGTTGTAATATTCCTGTCATGTACTAAAACCATGTCCGTAACAACTATACAATACCGGCCTGCCTGCCTGGTTGCCATCATTGTGTGCCTGCTGATTCCCGGATGCAAACACCCGCCGGAAAACCCGGACCACCCCCGGTTTGCGGAACAGGTTTCATTGGCCGTTGATAGTATGCTCAACAGTGGGCATATGAAAGAAGTACCGCATTTCCTGGACTCCGTATATGCCACGCTCAGCGCTCCCGGTGAACATGACCTCTGGGTAAAATATGACTACCTGGCCAACTACTATATCTTTTACCGGAGGAATATGCCCCTGGCAAGGGCCAACCTCGATAGCATGTTCAGGAGCCTGAAAGGCAGGGAAAAAATATACCCGGACGACTATGCCAGCACGCTTTACCGGCAGGGCGAAGTGAATATGGCGGATAAACAATACAGCCAGGCTTTTAGAAGTTACTTCAGCGGTAAACAGTTTGTACAAAAATACCTGGATACCTGCGACTATGGCAAATTCAGCAGCAAGCTCGGTGTGGTTGAATACAACCAGGGAAAATACATGGAAGCCATCCCTCATTTTAAACAAGCCTTCGCAGAATATCAGCATTGTACAGACCCGAAAGATTTCGGTAACCTGTTTCTTTTTCCCCAGGCAGACCTGAATTCCATTGCACTATGCTTTGAACGCGCAGGACAACTGGACAGCGCTATTTACTATTACCAGGAAGCGCTCCGGTTTATTAATACCGCAGTTTTAAAATTCCCGGACAAAAAGAAATTTGCGGAAACGGCTTCCGGCGTGGTGTACGGCAACCTCGGTGGCACCTATGCTAAAAAAGGTAATTTTACAACAGCTGAATTTTATCTGAAAGAAAATATCCGGATCAACGACCGGCCCGGCTATGCAGTGGAAGATGCGCAAACCGCCAAACTAAAACTGATCCGGCTTTACCTGGCCAACAACCGTTTCCCGGAGGCAAACGACCTGCTAACCCGTATGGGCAGCGACCTGGATGCAGAGAAGGGCAAAGGCATTATGGGCGACAATATAAAAGTGCAATGGCTGCAGCTGAAATGGACCTACCTGGATAAAACCGGCAACCTGCCCGGGGCCTATCTTTACAGCCAGCGTTATTACCACGTAAAAGATTCTCTCAACGAGATAAACGCCGGCTTAAAAGAAGCCGACCTCGACGCCGGTATAAGAGACGCAGAACAACAATACCAGATCGCCCTGCTGCATAAAAACAACCAGCTTAAAACAAGCTATCTTTCCGCAGCTATTATATTCTCGGTATTAACTATCCTGATCCTCTTTTTACTATGGAAAAATCTCCGGCGGTCCAATAAAAATGTGAAGGAACTAATCGCCCTTAACCGACAGGTAGAAGAAAAAAACCACGATACCCTGGAAACACTGAAAGCACTGGAACAAAGCCACCAGGAAAATACCCGCATCATGAAGGTAGTAGCGCACGACCTCCGGAATCCCATAGGCGCTATTACTTCTCTTTGTGAACTGATGCTACAGGAAAACCATCATAACGAAGAAGATAAAAGC
Organism: Chitinophaga sp.; assembly: GCF_036569185.1. Classification (GTDB taxonomy): domain Bacteria; phylum Bacteroidota; class Bacteroidia; order Chitinophagales; family Chitinophagaceae; genus Chitinophaga. The sequence continues at coordinate 5,191 of NZ_DATCRD010000029.1, read as the reverse complement.
ATGCTGGAAATGATCCGTTCAGCAGGGCAAAGCTCTCTTCACCTGATCAGTGACCTTCTCCATTATACAGTGCAATATGAACTGAAAAAAGAACCCGTTGAACTTTATGAGCTCATACACTACTGCGTAGACATGCTGCAGCTCAAAGCGGCAGAAAAACAACAGCATATCGAGCTGCAGACCACTCATATTACCATTAACATCAACCGTGAAAAAATATGGCGGGTATTCAGCAACCTGCTTTCCAATGCCATTAAGTTCAGCCCCAATAATACGCTTATACAGATAACCACTACCACCAGTCCCGGACATGTAACCATTGCGGTGAAAGACCAGGGCATTGGCATACCGGATGAAATGAGAAGCAAGATCTTTGATCTCTTCACCGAAGCGAAAAGGCCCGGCACCGGCGGGGAGCGCCCCTACGGAATGGGACTGGCCATTGCCAAACAGATCTCAGAAGCGCATGGCGGCGCCATCTGGTTCGACAGCCTCCCCGGCGAAGGAACCACTTTTTATGTAAAACTCCCGCTCAACTGATGAAAGCTGAATTACCACGATTTCTGCACCGTTGATCCCGGCTGATAAACGTAAAAAATTATCAAGTAAAATATAACCCTGCCACTGCATCAATTTTGCACTGGCATGCCCTTATTTTGAAACTCATAAACAACCTATACCCGATACCCCTACGCCGTTTTCAATGTAACCCGGAATAAATAATCCTTATACCCATGAGAAGAATTTTACTGTTAGCATTACTGTTTACAACAGCAGCGTATAGCTATGCGCAAAATTGCACTGCTCCCCTGCGGATCGTTGTATTGGGCTCCTCTACCGCCTGGGGCAATGGGGTGCCCAGCCGCGACAGCGCATGGACCTTTCGCTTTGCCCGTTATCTCAAAGTCAGTCACAATACGGCAGATACAGTCATTAACCTGGCCGTGGGCGGCTTTACCACGCAAAATATCCAGGCCACCGGTACGCCTTCCTATACTGTTTTGGGAAATACTTTTTCGGTAGATGTAAATAAAAATATCACCAAAGCTATTTCACTCTCGCCCGATGCCATTATCATCAACATCTCCAACGATGATGAAGGACGCGGCTTCCCGTTATCCGTACAGGTAGCCAATTACCTGGCCTTAAAACAGGTAGCGGCACAAAACAACATCCCGCTGTGGGTGGCCACCACCCAACCCAGGGATAACCTGGGCACCGCCGGCGCCGCACACCTGCGGCAAATGAAAGACAGTATCGAACTTTACTTCGGCAATAAAGCCATCGACTTCTGGACCGGCCTCGCTTCCGCCACGAACCAGATTGCCACTGCATACAGCGCAGGCGATGGATTCCACTTTAACTCCGCAGGCCAGGAAGTACTTTTCAACCGGGTGGTGGCCAAACAAATACCACAAGAACTTTGCACGCCTGCCGTTACTCCTGCTTTCCAGCTCAGCTCCTTTACAGTAAGCCGGCAAAAGGATTCGTTACGGCTAACATGGATTACCGCGAAAGAAGAAAAAACCAAATCCTTCCTTGTTGAACAAAGCGCCGATTCCCTCAGCTGGGCGCAGCTCAGCCAGGTAGCAGCGGCAGGCAACAGCAATGCGCCCCTCGCCTATACGTATACAGATCATCCGGTATTACCCCGCTACTACCGGCTTAATATGGTGGATTCCAGCAACAATCACACCTACAGCCCCGTGGTGAAAGGCATACCGGATACATTGTACTACGCCCCTTTCCGGTTATCGGCTTTTACCCTCAGCAGCCTGCCGGGTAAAATACAACTCAACTGGTCCACACTGCTGGAAAGTAACACCCTCACGTTTACGGTACAACGAAGTACGGATTCCCTTAACTGGACTGCCGCAGGAACAGTAGCCGCTGCCGGAAATTCAGCCGCATTAAAAAACTACGCTTATACCGATAATACAGTAACCGCCGGTCTGCCCTACTTCTACCGGCTCCAGATGAGTGCTACAGACAACAGGCTCTTTTACAGCACAGTAGTGAAAGGCAGCGCAGTAGCCGTTCCGGCCAACTGCAGCGATCCGTTACGGATCGTTGTATTGGGCTCCTCCACCGCCTGGGGCAATGGGGTGCCCAGCCGCGACAGCGCATGGACCTTCCGCTTTGCCCGTTATCTCAAAGCCAATCACAACACGGCGGATACTGTCATTAACCTGGCCGTGGGCGGCTTTACCACGCAAAATATCCAGGCCACCGGTACGCCTCCCTATACTGTTCTCGGAAATACTTTTTCGGTAGATGTAAATAAAAATATCACCAAAGCTATTTCACTCTCGCCCGATGCCATCATCATCAACATCTCCAACGATGATGAAGGACGCGGCTTCCCGTTATCCGTACAGGTAGCTAATTACCTGGCCTTAAAACAGGTAGCGGCACAAAACAACATCCCGCTGTGGGTGGCCACCACCCAACCCAGGGATAACCTGGGCACCGCCGGTTCCACACGCCTGCGGCAAATGAAAGACAGCATCGAACTTTATTTCGGTGATAAAGCCATCGACTTCTGGACCAACCTCGCTTCCGCCACGAACCAGATTGCCGCTGCATACAGCGCAGGTGATGGCTTCCACTTCAATTCCGCAGGCCAGGAGCTGCTTTTCAACAGGGTGGTGGCCAAACAAATACCGGAAGCGCTCTGCACACCGGATACCTCGTACTATGAGCCGTTCCGGTTATCTGCCTTTACCCTCAGCAGCCTGCCGGGTAAATTGCAGCTCAACTGGTCCACACTGCTGGAAAGTAACACCCTCACGTTTACGGTACAACGAAGTACGGATTCCACCAATTGGGCTGCTGTGGGAACCGTAGCGGCTGCGGGGAACTCTGCTACATTAAAAAACTACGCCTTTACAGATAACACCGTAATCGCCGGCCTGCTTTACTATTACCGGCTCCAGATGAACGCTACAGACAACAGGCATTTCTACAGCCACCTCGTATATGGCGCAGCCGACAGTGTAACCACCACCTGCAATACGCCGCTGCGGATCGTAGTGCTGGGCTCCTCCACGGCTTATGGCGATGGCCTGCCTACCCGCGACAGCGCCTGGACCTTCCGCTTCGCCCGTTACCTTAAAGCCAATCACAATACGGCAGATACAGTGATCAATCTTGCCATTGGAGGTTATACCACGCAGCATATCATGCCCGATGGCACCCCACCCTATACTTCGCTGGGTAATACTTTTTATGTAGATGTACAACACAACATTACCAAAGCCCTGTCGCTCAACCCGGACGCCATTATTATCAATATGCCCACCAATGATGAAGCCCGCGGCTTCCCGCTTGTTAAAACGAGAGATAACTACCTCGCATTGAAACAACTGGCGGCTCAGTCGGGCGTTCCTCTCTGGGTGACTACCACCCAGCCACGGGGCAACCTTGGTTATGATGCCGCTATCCGCTTACGGCAAATGAAAGACACCATCGTTAAATACTTCAGCGGCAGATCCATTGATTTCTATAACGGGCTTGCCACCAGCGCAGGATTCATTGAGCCGGCCTACAACAGCGGCGACGATGTGCATTTCAATGCCTGGGGACAGCGCATCCTGTTTGAGCGCGTAGTAGCGGCAGCTATCCCCGATTCCCTCTGCGCTATCAATGCCATAAGCGGGAACAGCGCCATGATGGCCACCACTAAAATGACTACATCAGGTACCAGCACAGCAGGCATTAAATTGTATCCCAACCCCGCGCACGATTATGTGCTGCTGCAGGGACTGAACGGCAAGCCATATAAAGTGGAAGTGTATAACACGCTGGGCGCGCTGGTATATGCACGGCAGAAAACAGCGGCTAACCGCCTTGACATTGGTGAATTGAAACCGGGTATTTATTTTATCATCATCAATAATACCCAGCGATACAAGCTGGTGAAAATGTAACTTTTTCTAAAGAGAGGCTGTATCATAAATAAATGGTACAGCCTCTCTTCATTTTATTGCTGAAGCGTTACACTACTGCTCAAATGATACACTTCTTTCGATACTTCCCATAATACTGATACTGCTGCCTTTGGCCAGCTCAGGATTTACTTTCCCGTTCTTTCGGGCTATAAATGTAAACGAGAGTATGTTCACCTGGTATGTTGAATCCTCAAAGGTTAACTTAGACACTACATGGCGCCCTGCAGCATGAATGCTGATCGTATCCGGCAAACGCTCTTCATAGGTAGTAATGTGGGGGTCCTCTTGTTTTTTTACTTTCACGGTTCTCGCGATAGCCAGGTAATTTACGCCGGTGAGCTCTTTCCAGGTTATCTCATAATCCTTATTCAGATTCCCCTTTTCTGTGTAGCTGATGTTCTGACCGTTTACCAGATCAAGGGCATCTACCCCGGCCAAGAATGATCTTTTGCCATCAGGAAGTACTATTTCAAAATTGAACTGATTGTTTGTGGGATTAGCACTATCCTTTAAATAATAAGTGCTGGAGGTGTAATAGAGCCCTTGTCTGACGGTATACTTTACCTCTGCCCCGTTCACATAAATTTTGATAGCATCGTTTTTAATGGTCTTCCCTTCTTCATCGAACAAACTGACAACCACCTGGTTTTCGATTTTACTATGTAAACGTTGTGTGATATTGATTTCTGCGCGAATAAGCGAGAGGCTGTCTACAGGGCCTTTCGACAATTTTGATTCATCGCACGACAGCGCAACGATGAGCATGCAGAATATGGTGAATAGTTTTTTCAATGATAAGGATTTAATAGTAATTTTTTGTGTTCCTTGTAAAGCTCTGCAAAAAAATTTAAAACTTACTTAAGATATCATCTCAAACTGATAAAGTATATCGATAAAACAAAAAGGCTGTACCATTTATATATGATACAGCCTCTTTCTTAGGGATAACGATTATTTACATCTAGTTCCAACCGTTCCTGACCTGGGCGGCCACATTGGGATTATAATTCTTTTCGTTATCGGGAACAGGCAGCAACAGGTGTTTATCCTGGAAAGGCTGCGTACCCACGCCCGGCTCCGCCAGTTTCTCCGCGTTGATTGTTTGTTTGGCAATGCCCCAGCGGATCAGGTCAAAGTAACGGCACTGTTCCCCGCACAACTCCAGCTGGCGTTCGCGCATCAGCAGCTTCATGGCATTATTCTTATCTCCCAAAGAATTATATAAAACAGCACCGGAACGC
>NZ_DATCRD010000028.1:0-13205 GCF_036569185.1 Chitinophaga sp. | reverse complement strand
TTTTTCAAATCTATATAGTCTATAAATTTTGTAGATTAATATTTGTGGCTTACTTTTGCCCCCGATATCACCAACTGATTATACACCAAACAACAAATGCCAAAATCTGAACGGTGTACTATCTCCGCAAAGATCTGAGTCAACTTATAAATCAAGTACAAAGCATGAATTACGTAAAAAGGCTGTTATGGCTGCTGCCGGCTTTATTGTGGCTGCAGCAAAGCATCGCCCAGGAAACCAGGGTGAACGGGGTTATTACATCCCGCTCAGACGCACAGCGCATACCCGGCGCAATTGTTCAGGTGAAAGGAACAGGACGTGGCACACAATCAGATCCGGATGGAAAATATTCGATCAGCGCGCAGGTGAATGATACGCTGCAATTCTCCTCACTAGGCTTCGAAACAACGTTTGCAGTTGTTGGAAATAATAAAGTGATCAACATCTCCCTGGAAAACAGTAACAGGAAACTGGAAGAAGTAGTGGTAACTGCACTGGGTATTTCCCGCGAAAAGAAATCACTTGGTTATGCCGTACAGGAATTGAAATCAAAAGATTTTTCCGAAGCAAAAGAGACCAACCTCGTGAATGCACTGTCCGGGAAAATAGCCGGTGTACAGGTAACCAACAGCCAGGGTAATCTCGGCTCTTCCCGTATCGTTATCCGCGGGGAAACCTCCATTGCGGGTAATAACCAGCCCCTGTTTGTGCTGGATGGTGTACCGGTCGACAACAGCCAGTTAGGTATCGGAACAGGCCGCGATTTTGCCAATGCTATTTCCGATATCAATCCTGATGATATTGCTTCCATCAGCGTGCTGAAAGGCCCCAACGCAGCTGCGTTATATGGCTCCCGTGCATCCAGCGGCGTAATTGTGATCAAAACAAAAACGGGGAAAGACACGAAAGGTGGCATGGGCGTTACGGTAAATTCCGGCGCTACCATTGATAAGCTCCTGATCCTGCCTGATTTTCAGAACTCTTATGGTCAGGGTACCGGCGGACAGTTCTCCTACAAAGACGGTAAAGGCGGTGGTATCAACGATGGCGTGGATGAAAGCTGGGGACCAAAAATGGATGGCCGCCTGATCCCACAGTTCTTTTCCAATGGTGAAGCGGTACCATTTGTTGCACATCCCGATAATGTGAAGGATTTTTATGTAACCGGCTATACACTGAATAACGGGTTATCTGTAGGCGGTACCAACGAAAAACTGGATTACCGTTTCTCTTACAATAATACCAAACAAGGTGGTATATTACCCAATACCGGTATTACCCGTAATACTTTTGTTGCAAGTAACACCTTCCGTATTACACCGAAACTTACACTCAGCACTTACGCCAATTATGTGCGCAGCTCCGCTGATAATCTTCCTGGCGTGGACGGCAGACGCGGTAACAGCGTTACTCTCCAGTTCATCTGGTTTGGCCGCCAGGTAGATGTGAACAAACTGAAAAATTATAAAAATGCAGATGGCACCGATTATAACTGGAACCATAGCTATTACAGCAATCCTTACTGGATCCAGAATGAAAACACGGTAGGCATGCTGCGTAACCGCTTCCTGGGCAATGCGCGGTTGTCGTACCAGATCGTAGACTGGCTCACCGCCAATTTCCGCATCGGTACTGATTACTACCAGGACAGGCGCAAGTATAAAATCGCCTACTACACCAATGGTACGCCATTTGGCTCCTATACAGAAGACGCTTATGCTGTAAGTGAAACAAACAGTGAGTTTACATTGAATGCGAAGAAAAAGTTGAGTAGTGATTTTGATATAGATGTATTGGCCGGCGCCAACCTGCGTTCCAACCAGTTGGAACAAAACTACCAGCAGGCGCCCCGCCTGGCGGTGAAAGATGTGTATACGCTGAACAACTCCCGTGATCCGCTCATCTCTACCAGCCTGCTCAACAGGCAGAAAGTATACAGCGGTTTTGCAGCAGCACAGGTAGGCTACCGCAATTATGCGTTTCTGAATTTAACTGCGCGCAACGACTGGTCATCTACCTTGCCAAGAGGCAATAACTCCTATTTTTACCCTTCCGTAAACGCCAGCCTGGTATTATCAGAAGCCCTGCATATCCAGAGCCAGGCGCTTTCCCTGCTGAAACTGCGCGGCGGATGGGCACAGGTAGGAAAGGATACAGACCCCTACCAGGAAATTAATACCTATCCGTTTAACCAGCCGTTTGGCTCGCTGCCGTTACTCACGGTATCAGACAAGTATCTTAACAAAGATCTCAAACCGGAAATTACCACTTCAACAGAAGTGGGCGTGGAAGCAGGCTTTATTGATAACCGCGTAAGGCTGGATGTTACTTACTATAGTTCCCATAGCCGCAACCAGATCCTGCTAGCGGATGTGAGCTCCACTACCGGCTATCTGAAAAAATTACTGAACACAGGTGAGCTGAGCAATCATGGGGTGGAAGTAATGCTGGGACTAACGCCCATCTCTACACGCTCCGGTTTCCGTTGGGATGCAAACATCAACTATGCACGTAATGTGAGCAAAGTAATAGAACTGGATGCAGATGGATTTCTGACCAACTATGTGCTCGGTAGCTCCGGTAATATCCAGGTGCTGGCCAGCAAAGGTCAGCGTTATGGCGCCCTTTACGGCACCGCTTATAAAAGGGACAGTGAGAACAGGATACTGGTGAATGCGGATGGTACTCCCTCTGTAGATCCGAGTAAGAAAATACTGGGTTACTACACGCCCAAATGGACAGGTAGTATCAACAATAATTTCTCCTTCAAAGGATTTAACCTGAGCTTCCTGATAGATACCAAACAAGGCGGCTCCATCTGGTCGGGCACCAACGCCACGGGTATGAGCACCGGTGTACTGGCTGCAACCATGCCAGGCCGCGACCAGGAACACGGCGGATTGCCTTACTATGACGACGGTTCAAAAAATATCCAGCTGCCGGACCACAATGCCACCGCACCGGGTGGAGCCACCGTGAAGCACGACGGGATCATTTTTGACGGCTACACCGCAGATGGCAAGAAGAATACCGCCATCCTCTCTGCACAGAGCTACTACAAAGCAGTGTACAGCAGCAACCTGAATGAAAGCGCCGTATACGATGCCTCTTTTGTGAAGCTGCGTGAAATTAAATTGGGGTATACCCTGCCGGTTTCGCTGGTGAAGAAGTGGGGATTACAGGCGGTGAATGTGGCACTGGTAGGCAGGAACCTGGGATACCTGCACAAGAACACACCAAACATAGATCCTGAAACAGCCTTTAATACCGGTAATGGCCAGGGATTGGAAACGCTGCAGATACCTACTACCCGCAGCTTTGGCTTTAACCTGAATGTTTCATTTTAATGATTGAATGATTATGAAAAAGTTGCTGATATCTTTCTCTTTATTAATCGCTGCAGTATGGCTGGCCGGTTGCCAGAAGGACCTGGAGCGTACCAATATAAACCCGAACGAACCAACCGTTGTGCAGCCGGATTACCTGCTGAGTAACGGTATTAAAGCCAACGTGGATACCTACTGGGGCAGCGATGCTACCATGGAAACCACCCTGTTATACATACAATACTGGGCTAAGATCCAGTATCCTGATCCCGACCGTTATATTCCTGCTTCTACCAACATTCAAACAGTATGGAATAATTTTTATGCGCAGGGTATAGCAGACTTTACGAAACTGGCGGAGCTGGGAGATAGCCTGCACAATCCCAATTACAAAGCGGTGGGTATTATCATGCGTTCCTGGATTTTCCAGGTGCTGACTGATCTGTATGGGGATATTCCTTACACCCAGGCAGGTAATATTGATAAATACCTTACACCGGTGTATGATAGTCAGCGGGTGGTATACAGGGGGCTGCTGGCTGAACTGAAGAATGCAGCAGGCACTATTTCTCCATCAGACAATCCTATCCTCGGAGATTCTTTGCTGGCGGGAAATATGAATAGCTGGAAGAAATTTGCCAACGGACTGCGTTCCCGTATTGCATTAAGACTGGCCGACCGCGATCCGGCTGCGGCAAAGGCTGTATTTGCGGAACTGGCTGCAGAAGGCAACTTTTTCCTGGCTGCCGGCGACCGTGATGTGAAACTGAATTATCTCACATCTCCCAACCAGAACCCCGTGGGCCGGAACAGGGAAACAAGGAACGATTATCGTATCAGTAAAACAGTGATCGATAAACTGAAAGTGCTGAACGATCCACGGTTAAGCATATACGCAGCATTGCCTGCTGATACCAATGTATATATCGGTGTTACCAATGGGCTGTCGGCCGACTCAGCTTCCCGGCTGGGCTTCAGCAAAACCTCTGATATCGGTGCGGCGTTCACCGTTTCACAGGCGCCTGCCTATGTGTTCACCTACGCCGAGCAGCTGTTTATCCTGGCAGAAGCGGCACAGCGTAACCTGATCAGCGGTAATGCAGCTGATCTTTATGCACAGGCTATCCGTGCATCTTTCAAACAATACGGCATTACAGGCACACCGGTTGACAATTACCTCGCGCAACCAGCCGTAGCCTACGATGCCAATAACTATAAAAAATCGATAGGAGAGCAGAAGTGGCTTGCATTATTCAGTGAAGGACTGGAAGCCTTTGCAGAATGGCGGCGGCTGGATTATCCGCAGTTAAAGCCCGCTTACACCGGCGCGTTGCAGGGTAAAATGCCGCTGCGTTTATCCTATCCTTCCAGCGAGCAGGCGTTGAACGGCGCCAATTATAAAGCGGCTGTAGCCCGTCAGGGTGCGGATCTGCTGACTACCAAAGTATGGTTTGATATGTACTAACAGAAGTATTAGGGTGGCGGATCTGCAGAAGCTTTTCCTGCAGATCCGTCACTTTTTATTTTTTATTGTTTGCGCGGTAGCGCATGATTTCAATACCTGCCTCTATCACCGGGCCGATACCGTGAAAGTCGTTTAGTTCCGTTGGGCGGTTATAATAGAAAGAAAGATCCGCCGAAGTGTTTGTACCGATGCAAACATCTTTCAATTGTCCATCTTCCTGTATTTTCTCTTTTACCAATCCTTCCCAGCCCCTTTCAGCAATCGTGATATAACGTTTATCGAGCCAGCCCTCATTCACGCCGCGTGCAATGGAATAAACAAACATAGCGGTGCAGGAGGTTTCCGTATAGGAATCGGTACGGTCCAGCACCTGGTGAAACAAGCCGCTGGCGGATTGGTATCTGGCGATGCCAAGGATCTGGCGGGTAACATCTGCAATCACCTCCTGCCTGCCGGGATGATTAGCCGGAAGGTAATTGAGCAGCTGTACCTTTGCCAGCATGATCCACCCGTTGGCGCGGCCCCAGTGCGCAACGCCCTGCCTTTTCAGGTCTTCATAGTAATAGTGCACATACAATTCATTCTTTTCATCCCAGAGGTAGTGTGAAAAATGTTTTACCTGGGCTACAGCATCATCGAAGTAAGCGTTGTTGCCGGTGAGCTTGCCCATGCGTGCAAGAAAAGGAACGCTCATATACAGGTCGTCGCCCCAGAGGGTCCATTTATAGGGGTAAGGCCTGCATAAAGTGCCGTCCGGCAGCCTTTCCTGTACCTTGCTGATATGATTGGCCGCTTTATCAATATAAGCCTTGTAATCACTTCTTTTTACCTGCTGGTAAACATTTATCAGGCTGGCGCCCATGGCGCCGCAATCATCCAGTACACGGGTATTGATTAACTGGTTAAAAGGAAAGCCTTTATATTTGACTCCCTTTTTGCTGAGCGCTTCAAAATAGGCGTAATTGTCAAACGCGAAGGCCACATGTTGCTGCGAAAATTCAGTATATTTTTTATCGTTCAGGTATTCCCCGAGATCCGTCATTGCAATATTTAATACACCATTGGGGTAATGCCATTCACTCAGGTGGTCTGATATCCTGGCGGTTGCACCGGCAGGTATTTCCTTAGTGCTGTTCCAGGTTTCATTGTTATCTCCTTTGAACCGGAAGGCGGCGTGGGCAACGGCATAGTCGGCTACTCTTTTTACTACTGCTGCATCAGTGGAGTTATCCTGCGACCAGCCGGCAAATGGTAACGCCAGGCCCAGGAAAAGAAGGGTTTGCTTTTTCATAATGAGGAACTTTATATGTACAATATAACCCTCCTTCCTGATTAATGCAAACGATTGCAGGAAAAATACTTGGATTATAATATAATTTATTTTAATTATGTGTTTGGCATCGGTTTTTAAAATCATCGGGATCATGGGGAAAATACGGCATCGGCTATACGAAGAAAGAAAGTACTTGTTTACTGTAGCCTTGTTGCTGGCAACAGCCTGCCGGCAAAATAGCATTGAAGAAACAGATAATATTGCAGTAGCGGCGCCTTCGGAAAACATCCGGCCGCTTACAGACGAGGAAGATTCCCTGCAGGAGATCAGGCGTAATATTGCCTGGGAGCAGATCGAGGTTTTCCCTTTTGCCAAAGCGCTGATAAATAATAAAGTGCCGCTGTTTACCACGAGGCAGCGGCTTGAAACCGCTATCGGTGTGGCAGACAGCATCATTTCTGCCAATGGGGAAGATGTTTGCGGATCGCAGTTTGAGGAAGATTTTGATTTTTTCTATAAAGACGGATCCACTTTCGAGCATTGTAAAGACTCGCTGGCTTGTGAAGAATTCGTTTTTACAGGTAACAATTCACTGACCACAGGGAAGATTACGCTTACCCGCAATACTACCTGGGAAGATATAAAACGTTTTTATCCCAATGCAGTATTACAGGCGGAAAACGAGGGCAAAAAGGATATGATCACATTGCGCGATTCGTATAATAAAGACAGTGACAGCAGTGTACAGCTACATTTTGAAGATGGTCACCTGGTAAGAGTGGTCAATTTTATACCTTGTTAGAAGCGGACGTTGTCTGACTCAGGATTACGCTGATTATACTGATTAGCCGGATTTTATTTTTTTGATTTTAAGATTTTAAAGGACTTTGGCAGATAAGAGCTGGTATATTCGCTTCTATCTTCTCAAATCCTTTAAAATCCAAAAGAAAAAATTCAGGCTAATCAGTATAATCAGCGTAATCCTGAGTCAGACAACATCCGCTTTACATCACCGGTGTTTTCCCTCCATCCACAGCAGTACTGGTGCCTGTAATGTAGGCCGCAGCAGGCGATGCCAGGAATGCCGCCAGCGCTGCTATTTCATGGGCTTCTCCAAAACGCTGCATCGGAATTTCTTTCAGCCATTCAGCCTCTATCACTTCAGGCGATACATTGCGGACAGCTGCACTGCTTTTAAATAGTCCTTCCAGCCGGGCAGTAGAGGTGGACCCGGGTAACACGTTATTCACCGTAATGCCGTGTGGCGCCAACTCTGTAGCAAGGGTTTTGGACCAGGCCGCCACTGCCCACCGGGTGGTATTGGATACTCCCAGGTTTTTTATAGGCGCTTTTACAGAAGTAGAAATAATATTGATAATACGGCCATATCCTGCACTGATCATTCCCGGTACAAATATCTGGGCCAAAGCCTGGTTACATAGCAGGTGTTGCGAAAAAGCAGCGGAAAATGCCGCTGCGCCGGCTTCCAGGATAGGGCCCCCCGCCGGGCCGCCGGTATTATTGATGAGTATATGCACAGGCCCGCTGGCAGCAATTTTTTCTGCTGCAGTTGTTACCTGGGCTATATCGGAAAAATCAGCTACTGCATAACGGTGTTGTTGTCCGCCGCCGGTGCTGAGTGCTGACAGCGCTGCTTTTAACCGGTCTTCATTCCTTGCAAACAAAATACATTCAGCGCCCAGCAAAGCCAGTTCTGTTGCTGTAGCCAATCCTATTCCCTGTGAACTGCCGCACACAAGCGCTGTTTTCCCTTTGAGTGAGAGATCCATCGGCGATTATTTTATGTACAATGTAGCAAAAAAATGTTCACGCCTGTAAATGGAAAAGGGAAGATCGCTGACCTTCCCTTTTTTATTTTTAGTGAGATGATATTACTTACACACGTACATAGATCTTTTTCCGGTCGAGGATAAGTCCTACCAGCCAGCAGGTGAGCATGAATGCCAGCGAAAACAGCAGTGATCCGAACTTGCCTGGCGACAATGGCTGGAAGATAGTATCATTGATCCACTTGTAAAGTGAATCGCCGTTTACCATAAAGAAAAAGAACAGGATAGCCAGCACTTCCGAAAGCAGGTAAAGGAACAGCGGGTTTTTGCCGAATACCGTAAAAAAACCTGTGCCTTTCGTGAAGCCGAGGATATCGATCACAAAAATCAGCAGCGACAATAGCAACAAATCAATGCCCACGGTGAGCAGTACATAGGAACTGGTCCATAGTTTTTTATTGATAGGAAATACCGTGTTCCATGCATAGGCCAGTAGCAGCAGTAATACACCAGTACCTATCATACGGGCCAAACCCGCTTTCGTTCTTCCCTGTTGCTGAACAAACAGCCCCGTGTAATAACCTGCCACCACATTTACAACCGCAGGAATAGTGCTGAGGATCCCTTCGGGATCAAAGGCAATGCCTTCGCCGTGGTACATATGGTTTTCGCCTAAAATAAGTTTATCGAACAGGATGCCTGCATTGCCACCCATTGTATATTGTTCACCGGGAGTACCGCAATACCACATGATAGCCCAGTATCCCAGGAGGAATACGGCGCTTACCGCCCATACCACTTTTTTAGAGCAATAGTGGATGAGGAGGGAAGCAATGCAATAGCACAGGGCAATACGCTGCAGCACACCCAGTACGCGGGTATGGCTGAACGGTTTGAATGCAAGCCCGCTATCGGTATGCTCTACAAACGGGAACCAGTACATCAAGTATCCGAGAAGGAAAATGATCAGGGTGCGTTTAAATATCTTTCCCAGCACCGCTGAATTCCCCAGTTGTTCATACTTCCTCATGCTGAAGCTCATGGCGTTGCCCACAGCAAAAAGAAAAGAGGGAAATACCAGGTCGGTTGGTGTCCAGCCATGCCAGGCAGCATGGTCGAGTGGCCAGTAGGTTCCACCAGTACCGCCTGTGTTCACTATGATCATGAAACAAACAGTAAGCCCGCGGAACACGTCCAGCGGTAAAAAGCGTTGAGAGCTTTGTGTCATTTCCCTTTGATTGTATTGGTTGATAAGATGGTAAGGAATGAAAGAGCGTTGAGCTGACTACAATATATACATCTAAATTTCAAAATCCAAATATGAATTCCGGAAGGAATAACAAATTGAGACATATGGACTAACGTGAGACACGTATAATTACTATTTTGGTGACTCCACTAAAAAGTTACGTTATGAATTACCGATTTATTGCGTTGTGTGTGGCCGTGCTTATCCAGATGAGCTGCAAACAACCCGAAAAAGGTTTGTGGTCAAAGGAAAGGGCCAATGCCTGGTATGCAGGTAAAGACTGGATCCGGGGCAGCGATTTTATTCCCAGCACAGCTATTAACCAGCTGGAAATGTGGCAGGCTGCAACTTTTGATACTGCTACTATTAACCGGGAGCTGGGCTATGCAGAAGGCATAGGGCTGAACACTATGCGGGTATACCTGCACCATGTGCCCTGGGTGGTTGATGCTGCCGGTTTTAAGCAACGGATCAATACTTACCTGGATATCGCCGACAGGCACCACATCTCCACCTTATTCGTATTTTTTGATGATTGCTGGGATAGCACCTATCAGGCCGGTCCGCAGCGGGCGCCCCGGCCAGGTATCCATAACTCAGGTTGGGTACAGGATCCGGGCCTGGCTATCCATCAGCGTCCTGCACTGGTGGATACATTGGAGAGATATGTGAAAGATATCCTGACATCTTTTGCTAATGACAAGCGTATCCTGTTATGGGATCTTTATAATGAACCCGGCAATTCCGGTCATGGTAACAAAAGTTTGCCCCTGCTGGAAAAAGTGTTTGCCTGGGGAAGAGAGATAAATCCCTCACAACCTTTATCAGCCGGGATCTGGGACTGGAAGCTTAAAGACCTGTCGGCGTTCCAGGAAGCGCATTCCGATGTAATCACTTATCATAACTATTCCCCACCGGAGGAGCACCAGCGGGATATTGATACCCTGCGCCGGTTAGGAAGGCCGCTGATCTGCACCGAATACATGGCCCGTACCCGCAGCAGCCGTTTTGATAATATTATGCCTTTGCTGAAAAAGGAAAATATCGGCGCTATTAACTGGGGATTGGTGGCCGGTAAAACCAATACCAAATATGCCTGGAGCACGCCAATGCCCGATGGCAGCGAGCCCCCTACCTGGTTTCATGATATTTTCCGCCCGGATGGAACGCCTTACAGCGAGGAGGAAGTGAAAGTGATCCGTGAGTTAACCGGTAAATGATAATGGCAGGCGGCCTTCACTAAACAGGATGAAAGCCGCCTGCTAAACTATTTTGAGAATCCCCTTCCCAGTACTTCATGTACTTCGTGTATCACCACAAAGGCTTCGGAATCCGTTTCCTGCACCAGTGATTTGAGGCGCATCAGTTCCTGTTTGCCGATCACCACATACAATACTTCTTTAGGTGCCCCGGTAAAGGCTCCATGCCCGTGCAATACGGTAGCGCCACGTTTCATCTCACCGGTGATCTTTGCCGCAATGGCTTCCGTGCGCGTAGAAATAATGGTAATGGCGCGTTTGGTGTTAAGCCCGTCTACAATATAATCTACTGCCCTGGCCCCGATGTATACCGCAATAAAGGTATACATGGTTTTTTCTATGCCTATTATAAAGGAAGAAGATATGATCACAACAATATCGAAAATGAGCATGGCGTTGCCCAGTGTCCAGCCAAAGTATTTATTGAATAACCTTGCTACAATAGCGGAGCCGCCGGTGGTACCGCCAGACAGGAATACCAGGCCAATACCGATACCTACCAGCAGGCCGGCAAATATAGCCGCCAGTAACGGGTTGGTGGTAACGGGAGTAAGTTTGTTTTCAGTAAGATAAAGAAACAGGGAACAAAAAAGGATGCCAAGGATCGTATACAACATGCTTCTTTTATCCAGCAGCCGATACCCCGTTACAATCAGGATAGCGTTGATAATAAAATTTGTTACACCCGGCGACCATCCCCAGTAATAATAAGTTACAATGGTAATACCTATTACGCCTCCCTCGGATAACTTGTTGGGAATGGCCAGGTAATTGATGCCTGCAGCAAAGATGAAGGCTCCGGCTATAATGAGTAAAATGTTTTTTGCATGCTCTTTCATGCTGCAAAAATACGCTTTTGCCGTACGCGGCGGCTGACTTCCCCACAGTGGTAAAACAAAAAAATCAGAAAAAAAATGAGTAAATATTTGGAATTAATAAAACTCGATGTATATTTGTCTACCAAATCAGTAGACTAATAAGATCTACCACCACAGGGAAGCATCAGGCAAACGCTTCCGGCATCCTTTGATCCACCAGCAAGGTGTTGCTGCCATCATTATTGAAAAATGTGTAAATAAAAATACACTATGAAAAGGCACACGCTAACTAGTGGAATGCGTTACCACACGCAAAATACCGTGGTAAATATCACCTGTTCCCGTTACATTCAGATAGCCGGCGCTTATTGTAGCCGCTGTTGAAGGAAAAATCTTGCGTTCTGTAAGCTGTAAATAGAATGCCTGGTCAGGCTTGCGGGAAAGGTGTGCTGCAAATTTATTGGTGGTAAATTTATCAGCAACGTACCTCCCCGCATCCTCCTGGCATTTGTCAACTGAAATCTTAAACCAGACCTCTCTCATTTTTTTAACATGAAGATATATGTCATCTGTCCGGCCTCAATGCCTTTACAGGCAAGCAGGGTTAACAGCTTGAAAGATAATATAACGTACACGAATACACGCTGATTGGTGTATTTGTAACGGAATATAATTGGGTTACTATCCATTGAAATTAAACGATCAACTTCAGTTCAAAAGGGGCGTTGCCTCAAACATTACTGGTGGGTTTTGTTGGTGACTGCCCCGGGGACTGAAGCTATTATCGGATCATTAAAGACTGCTTCCAGCCAACCGTTCATTAAGATATTTTCCGGAAGCAGTCGGGGCTGAAGCGTAATAACGTATACGCCTATACTTTTTTCGGAAAGCCTAATTAAAATGAAGGAACCACTTGTTTTCAGGTAAGGTCCCCAGTGCCAGCAAGTCCCGACACATGTCGGGACTTCTATTTTATATCCCCGTTCAATTGTTCCTATATATTATACTCCTTCCCGTTATCCATCTTCCTGAAATATATTTTCAAAAACCTTATGGAAAATATTTTACTGCATCATCTAATTGAAAAAACATATTACCATGGACTCAGCTAAAATCCCGGGGAATGATTTCCTCGACATTCTCTTCTATGGAAGGAACAAAGATTATGGGGCCTATGAATTGCGCAGTCGTTACGACAGGCGCGTTCGCAATGCAGTAATGGGCACCGCTTCTATTATGCTGGTAATGATTGGCGGCTACGTGTTGAACAACACGTTGAAGGCCGCTGAAAATGTACATCGGCCGGTGTTGGCGGAAAAGAAAATTGAATTGAAAACAATTGAAATGCCGCCGGAACCTCCTGTTACCATTCCTCCTCCACCGGTAACCTCAGCGCCCCCGCCAATGGCCGCCTCTATCAGGGCAACTACACCAGTGATTGTTGACACAGACGTGCCCCCCGATGAAATGCCTCCAAAGAATGATGACCTCACGAATGCTGTTGTAGGATTTACCAACTCTGATGGGGTAGAAGGAGGAGCAGACATTGACCTGGCTGCCAGCGGCAGCGGCGGTACCGGCGTAGTAGTGGCCCCCCCGGCCAGCAATCCCGATGTTCCGCATACCTTCGTGGAAATAATGCCGGAATTCCCCGGTGGTGAAGCCGCACTGGCAAAATATCTTGGCAATAACATCCGCTACCCGCACATCGCCCAGGAAAACGAAATACAAGGGACTGTATTTATTCAGTTCGTGGTGAACCGCGATGGCAGTATTTCACAGGTGAAAACAGTGGGCGCAGCCAAAGGCGGCGGCCTGGAAGAAGAAGCCATCCGCGTGGTGAGCAAAATGCCAAAGTGGAAACCCGGCAAACAGAATGGACAATATGTAGCCGTATATTTTAACCTGCCGGTTAGTTTCAGGTTAAACAATAACTAAGCATCCCCTTTTCTTTCATTTCAATTAAACTTTAATTAATAACCCGGAAAGTGCTGTCTGCATCAGACGGTATGACCTTCTATATTA
>NZ_DATCRD010000027.1:0-19309 GCF_036569185.1 Chitinophaga sp. | reverse complement strand
GAAACAATGATCGCCATATTATCGCTGTGCTCTGTGATCCCCACCGCCGAGCGGTGACGTAATCCTATACGCGTGGGCAGGTTAGGATTTTCAGATACCGGGAGAATCACTTTAGCCGCCAGGATCTTGTTTCCCACAATGATCAATGCGCCATCATGCAGGGGGCTGTGCTTCTCAAAAATGCTTTCTATCAGCTTCGCGCTCACGTTCCCGTCGATAGGAATACTGGATGCAGAATCGAATTTCACACGATAAGTGGTGGCAATCACGATCAACGCCCCGGTAGAAGTGCTCTGCATCCGGCTCACCGCCACTATCAGTTCATTGATAATATTTTCTTCTTCCTTATAACTCTTAAACTTATCAGGCAGGAACAGTTTGGTCAGAAAGCTGTCTTTGCTCAACGGGGTTTTCTTACCCAATACCAGCAGGAACTTCCTGATCTCCGGCTGGAAAATAATAATGATGGCAATGATACCAACGTTGATAAAGTTTTGCAGGATATTGGTGAGGATAGGCATCTTCAGCGCCCTTACCAGGAAAAAAGCAGCATATACCATTAACAACCCTACGAAAATATTAAACGCAAGACTTCCCCTTAATAAACGGTATAATTGAATGATTAAAAAAATAACAATCAGCAGGTCCAGAAGATCCAGCCATCGAAACTCAACTCCATAAAATTGTATTACTTCCTTCATAATTGTAAAATTGCAAGATTAAATTAGCCATTCATTTTCTTCATGATCCTTACCGCCTCCACAGCGGCTTTTACATCGTGTACCCTTAATATATGCGTACCCTGCTGCAGGGCAATGGTATTCAAAACAGTAGTGCCGTTCAACGCCTGGTCAGGAGTAATGTTCAGCAGTTTATAGATCATCGATTTCCGGGAGATGCCCGTTAACACCGGTACCCCGAGTATATCGCAAAACAGGCGCAGGTTTTTCAGTAAGGTATAGTTATGATCAATTGTTTTTCCAAAACCAAATCCAGGGTCAGCAATAAAATCTTTAATCCCGGCGGCCCGGCAGGCGGCCAGTTTCTGTGCCAGGTAATCGAGCACTTCGGCCACCACGTCTTCATACTGCGGGTTCTGCTGCATCGTGGCGGGTTTACCCTGCATGTGCATTGCAATATACGGCACCTGCAGTTTACCTGCAACCGGGATCATATCCGCATCCATATCTCCCGCGCTTACATCATTAATAATAGCAGCGCCCGCGTGTACGGCCTTCTCTGCTACTGCAGCATACCAGGTATCTACAGAAATAATGGCGGTAGGGTATTTGTTCAGGATGGCATGTATAGCCGGGATCAGCCGGTGCGTCTCTTCTTCCGGGCCCACCATGTCGGCGCCGGGACGCGTGCTCTGTGCGCCCAGATCCAGGATGGCAGCGCCTTCCGCCAGGTGTTGCCCCGCTTTTTCCAGTACCAGGTGCAGCTCATGCATGCGGTTGCCTTCATAAAAAGAATCGGTGGTCACATTTATAATGCCCATTACGGCAGGCGTAGCGAGAGACAATAATTGCCCTCTGCAATTTATTACAGGTGAAGATGTTGTTGCCGGGATATGGTGTGGTTTCATTTAAATGCGTTAAGAAGTTAGCATGCAGGCGCTTCGCTCCTGATTTCTTATATAGTTCCGGCCTTTTACCCGAAATTCTTTATTTTGCCTGCAAATCTAAGAAGGAAAATCAATCATTTCCGAATTTAGGAATTTAGACGTTTAATTTCAGAAATAGATTTGAAGCGCGCCCGCAGGCTTTTTACGCTCATCAATTTCAAGGAAGCTAAATCCTGATTGTTCTTATCTTCACAGATTACTTAACCATTAAACTATTTTATGAAGATTATCCTTAACCTGTTACGTATAATCGTTGGGGTGTTGTTCATTTTTTCCGGTCTGATTAAAGCCAATGATCCGTTGGGGCTCAGCTATAAAATGGACGAGTTTTTCGAGGTGCTGCACCTCACGTTCCTTTCTCCCTGGTCCCTGGCATTTTCCATTGTCATGAATGCCTTCGAAATTATTGCCGGTGTAGCCGTGCTCGTTGGATACCGCATGCGTATCTTCTCCGTGTTACTGCTGCTGCTCATTATATTCTTTACCTTCCTTACAGGCTATGCCCTGTTCAGCGGAACGATCCGTGAATGTGGCTGCTTTGGCGACTGTATCAAGCTCACTGCCGTGGAAACCTTCTGGAAAGACGTGATCCTGCTGGTAATGATCCTGGTGATCTTCTTTTACCGTAACCGCATACAACCGCTGTTCAAAGCAGCAGGAGCGGTGCTGCTGCTCTCCGCTGTATTTGCATTCGGCATTCAGTGGTACACGTTGAAACACCTGCCTTTCTTCGACTGCCTGCCTTATAAAGTGGGCAACAATATCCCTGAAAAAATGAAGCTGCCCCCCGGTGCTACGCCTGATGTGTACGAAATGATATTTATATATGAGAAAGACGGGCAGAAGAAGGAATTTACTGCTGATAACTATCCCTGGTCCGACAGCACCTGGAAGTTTGTAGACCGGAAAGATAAACTGGTGAAAAAAGGCAATGCAGAACCGGCTATCAAAGATTTTATCCTTACCGACCTGGATGGGGTGAACCAAACGGAAGCCATCCTGTCTGAAACCAAACCAGTGTACCTTTTCCTGGTGCTCAATACCAGCAAGGCCGGCAGCGGATGGGATGAAAAAATGAAAGCCCTGCAACAAAAGTGGAAGAACCAGGAAGTAGTTATATATGGAGTAACCGCTTCCACCAAAGAAGAAATTGCTGCCTTCAAACAACAACACGGCCTGGAGTTTCCTTTTGTACAAATGGATGGCGTAGCCATTAAAACCGCCGGCAGAAGCAACCCTGCACTGCTCCTGCTGGACAAAGGCACCATCAAAGGGAAATGGCATTATAATGATATACCATAATCAGCTGTATGCTACGTTTTCTGCTTCGTAAAACCGGGTATGGATTGCTGGTGCTGCTCGGCGTAGTGGTGCTGGTATTCTTCCTGTTCAATGTACTGCCCGGCGATCCCGCCCGGCTTACATTAGGACAACGGGCAGACGTGGC
The DNA here is from genome assembly GCF_036569185.1 of Chitinophaga sp. GTDB lineage: Bacteria > Bacteroidota > Bacteroidia > Chitinophagales > Chitinophagaceae > Chitinophaga. The sequence continues at coordinate 16,235 of NZ_DATCRD010000027.1, read as the reverse complement.
CTCCCTGGAAAACGTGCGCCGGGAACTGCATCTCGACCAGCCGGTGGGGACGCAGTTCCTGTACTACCTGAACGACCTGCTTCCTGTAGGGATCCACACCCAACAGGAAGCCAATGAAAACCTGCGGTATCTAACGGTAGCGCATATATCAAATGATAAACTCCTGGTGCTGAAAGCGCCTTACCTCCGCCGTTCCTACCAGGGCAAAAAACAGGTATGGAATATTTTAATGGAGGCATTGCCCGGCACCCTGCTGCTGGCCGTCGCCGCCATGCTGTTTGCCACCATGGTGGGCATTGCCCTGGGGGTACTGTCCGCCGTAAAGCAAAACACCTGGATGGATACCGGGGCCGTATTTGCCAGTGTAGCCGGTATTTCAGCGCCTTCCTTTTTTGCGGGTATTGTACTGGCTTATCTCTTTGGTTTTGTACTGAGCGACTATACCGGTCTTCATATGTCCGGCAGCCTGTTCGATGTAGATCCTTTCAGGGGCAGGGTACTGAACCTGCGCAACCTGGTGCTGCCAGCCATCACGCTGGGGATCCGCCCATTGGCCATTATTGTGCAGCTCACCCGCAGCGCCATGCTGGACGTACTGCACCAGGACTATATCCGCACTGCCTATGCCAAAGGGCTTTCCAGGCGAACGGTAATATGGCGGCATGCCCTTCCCAATGCGCTCAACCCGGTGATCACCGCCATCACCGGCTGGTTTGCTGAACTGCTGGCCGGCGCCTTCTTCGTGGAATACATTTTTGGCTGGAAAGGCATCGGCAAAGTAACTGTGGATGCGCTGGATAAATTCGATTTCCCCGTGGTAATGGGAGCCATCCTGGTCACCGCCGGCCTCTTCGTGATCGTTAACCTCCTGGCCGACCTCCTCTATACGCTGATCGATCCGCGGATCAAGCTCGAATAGAGCGGATTTTGTCTTGGAACACTGATTACGCTGATTTTGATGATTACTTTGATTTTATTTTTTAAAATCGAATAATAATGGGAGGTAAATAATATTATCTCCCCGGCTATTAAAAAATATCAATGTAATCATCAAAATCAGCGTAATCAGTGTTCCAAGACAAAATCCGCAAAAAAATATCATCATCTTTGTAACATCTCCGATTTACAGTCGTCTTCTTTCAAAACGCACTATTCTGCATGTCATTAGATAGATTCCTTACCGAGGTAGTTCCAGTCAGGCAAAAGCTTTACCGCTTTGCCTTCCGCCTGCTGGGCAACGAGGAAGACGCGCAGGATATCATCCAGGATGCCCTCATGAAGGTATGGGGTATGCAGGAAAAGATGGCGGAGCTTCAGAATATGGAGGCATGGTGCATGCGTATTACCCGCAACCTGGCCCTGGATAAGATCAAATCCAGGAAATACCGGGTGGCCGATGAACTGGACAGGGCAGGAGAGTTGCCGGCGGTACACCAGCAAAACCCGCATGCAGTAACAGAACAGAACGATGTCATGGAAAAAGTGCATGTGGCCATCAACGCCCTGCCGGAAAAATACCGCACTATTCTTCAGCTGAGGGATATCGACGGGCATTCCTACCAGGAGATCGCCGACATACTTGATATAGACATGAACGACGTTAAAGTGAATTTGCACCGCGCCCGTAAAACGGTACGCGAAAAACTACAAAACCTGCAGGTATATGGATTATAAGCACATCACTGTATTGGTGGAAAAGTACTGGGAAGGAGAAACTTCCCTCGAAGAGGAGGCAATATTGCGTGATTTTTTCAGCACACCACATGCCGGCCTGCCGGAAGACCTGCAGGAGGCAGCTCCCTTGTTCGGCTACTTTCATCGGGAAGCGGAAAAAGTATGGGAAGCGCCCCCGGTAAAAATTGTGAGGCTGTCGCCCTGGAGGCACTGGATGAAATATGCGGCAGTGGTCATGGTAGCGATAGGCATCGGTTACGCGCTTAAACAGCAGCACCAGCGGGAACAACAGGTGCTGATAACTTTGCGGCAGCAGGAAATGAACGATCCGCAGAAAGCGCTGGATGAAACGAAGAAGGCTTTGCAGCTGCTGGCTAAAAATCTTCATAAAGGTACCTCGAAAATGCAGCAGCTCTCTTATTTCAGCGAAGCCACTGCCGTAGTGGAAGGAAAAGAAGATTAACAACGGCCATTTTAAAACCTGATATAAATTTAGAAAGATGAAACGATTCTTGTTATTACTAGTGGCGGTCTTTGCCAGTTTTCACCTCTTTGCCCAACAGGGAAGCCTGATAGAACGCTTCTTCCAGAAGTATGAGAACGACCGCAGCTTCACAGTGATCACCATCACACCAAAGATGTTCAGCATGTTCGCCAAACTGGACCCCGGCGACGCCGATGCCAAAAACATGATGAAGGTGATCCAGAAACTGAAGGGGCTCCGCATCCTTACCAAAGAAACCACGAAAGACGGTCCCCGGTTGTACAGGGAAGCTGCCGCCTTTATTGGCAACGACTTTGAAGAACTGATGACCGTGCGCGACAAAGACAGCGACGTAAAATTCCTTGTGAAGGAAGACACCAAAGGCAATATCAATGAACTGGTAATGCTGGTAGGCGCCTCCGATCAGTTCCTCGCCATGAGCCTGGTGGGCAATATGGATCTCAATGAAATATCACAGATCGCCAATGGCGTTAATATCCAGGGAATGGATAAACTAAAAAACGTGAAAAAGAAATAACGCTTTAAAACTACTCCCATGAAATCATTGCTCATTGCCGCAGGTTGTATGTTCTTATCTGCTACCGCTGTAAAGGCCCAGGACAAATGCCTGCGCGAATTCCGTAACAAATACAAAGGAAGCGCTGAAGTACACACTGTAAGCCTGGGTAAATTTGCGCTCAAGCTGGGAAGCCTGTGCCTGTCGTTCGACAATGAAGACGTCGATGCAAAAGTGATGGGGCATGCGCTCAAAGGCATACAGAAGGTGAAGGTATACACCATCTCCAATACGAAAGGCGGTACTGTTAGTTATGATGATATCGCCGACCTGAAAAGCAACCTGCAACGGAACGAAAATTTCGACCTGTTAATGGAAGCGAGGGAAAACGGAAGCCGGGTACATATACTCAACAAGGGGAAAGACGATGAACTCGGTAATGTAGTAATGCTGGTACAGGAAGAAAACGAATTCGTGATCGTCAACCTGCATACTACCCTGAAAATAGCTGATATCAACCACCTTATCCGGCAGTTTGCTTCCAACTGATCACTGCCTACCGGATCATCACTTCCTTTACGATGCTCTCTCCGAGCATTTCATTCACCAGCTTGATGATCTTGTCTTTCGAATAAGTTAATTCCTGTTTTAACGGCGCTACCGTAGTTGTAACGATCAGTTTATGATCTATCAGCTGGATGCTCTGTGTGTAGCGGGCAATGGTTTTGCCCATCAGTTTCTCCCAGTTTTCCTGGATGCGCACCTCCGTGAGACGGGGTTTCATCCTGCTCTTATTCATAAATTCCCGGAGGGCATCTCCTATACTGGTAGTTCCATGACGCATGGTGCGAAGCTAGTGATTTTTTGTTGGTATGTAGCTTTCAGCAACGCATTTTGTTGCCGGAAGCTATATGCTATATGGCAATGAGCTGAATATTTTCTCCCGTGCCTGCAAAGGCCTGCTGCAGCCGTTCTGCGTGGGTATCCGTAATAAATACCTGGCCGTAGTTATCGCTGGCCACCAATGCAATGAGGCGGCTTACCCTTTCCTGGTCCAGCTTTTCAAATATATCATCCAGCAGGAGCAGGGGCGGGAATTTTTTATGTTGACGGATCACTTCAAACTGCGCCAGCTTCAGGGCAAACAGGAAACTTTTGCGTTGCCCCTGCGAAGCGCTGCTTTTCATGGGATGATCATTCAGCAGGAAAAGGAGATCATCCCTGTGAATGCCAGTGGTAGTGCGCTGCAGCTGCATATCGCGGTATCTTGCCTGGTTTAGCTGCTGTGCATAATCCTCCTCCTGCAGGGTGCACTGGTATTGAATATTCACTACTTCATGGGTGCCGGCAATATAATCGTACAGGCGCTGTACCTGGGGAATAAACGTTTCCAGGAAGGCTTTCCGGGTTTCGTATACCGGTACGCCGTGCATCACCAATTGCAGGTCAAATACATCAAGGAGACTATCCTGGTTTTGCCCGGTTGCCGCCATATTTTTCAGGAGGCTGTTGCGTTGTAACAGTATTTTCTGGTAGATGATCAGGTGATCGAGGTACTCAGGGTAGAGCTGGGAGAGAAGGCTATCCAGCCATTTGCGTCTTTCCTCGCTGCCGCCGAGAATGATGTCCGCATCATCAGGAGCGATCATTACGGCGGGAAACTGCCCGATATGACGGGAGAACCGGTCGTACCGCTCCTCGTTCAGGCTCACTTCCTTGCGGCCGTCTTTGAGGGTGCATACGATCTTTTCTTCCTGGTTATTTTTTTCCAGGTAGCCTTCCAGCCGGAAGCCATTTGTCTGGTAGCGGACGTTTTGGTGATCGCTGCTGGTAAAATAGCTACGGGTGAAGCAAAGGTAATAGATAGCGTCCAGCAGGTTGGTTTTACCTGCACCGTTGCGGCCGGTAATACCAACCACCCGGCGCCCGAAGGAAAAGGAGGCCTGGTGATAGTTTTTAAACTGTACGAGTGATATCTTATTTATATAAAGCAAAGAAAAAAATTATTCGTAATTAATAATATGCGAAAAATATCAATTGTATAAATGATAAAAATCCGCTCTAATGGGAACTTCCCTGTGATCAGGCTGCAATTAAATGCAAAACTGTTTGAAATTGATGAAATTGCATAATTTAATGGGAATTAGAATTGATATTTATATTTTACGATTTTCCTGTTATATTTGCGAACAAATTTAGAAAGAGTGCAAACTAAAACAGACGTGAAGACGAAATTCACCAAAGAGACATATCTGTACTGGTATGAATTGATGCTTTTGCTGCGCCGCTTTGAAGAAAAGACAGGCCAATTGTACGGGATGCAAAAAATCCGTGGCTTTTGTCATTTGTACATAGGACAGGAAGCAATTGCTGCTGGTGCGATGACAGCTACCAAGCCGGAAGATAAATTCATCACGGCCTACCGTGATCATGCACTGGCAATTGCGAAAGGGATTTCCGCTAAAGCTTGTATGGCAGAACTGTATGGTAAAGCAACCGGTTGTTCGAAAGGAAAGGGAGGCAGTATGCACTTTTTCTCCAAGGAACATGGCTTCTTCGGCGGCCACGGTATTGTTGGAGCCCAGATAGGCACCGGCGCCGGCCTTGCGCTTGCAGAGCAGTACAGGGGAACAGACAATGTAGTGTTGTGTTTCTTCGGTGATGGCGCTGCCCGCCAGGGTATTCTCCATGAAACCTTTAACATGGCCATGACCTGGAAGCTCCCGGTAATTTTTATTTGTGAGAACAACATGTACGCAATGGGTACTTCTGTAGAACGTACCTCTAACGTACTGGATATCTATAAACTGGCGGATGCTTATGAAATGCCGGCCGATTCTATCGATGGTATGAGCTGTGAAGCGGTGCACGATGGTATTGAAAGAGCGGTAAAACGCGCCCGTGAAAAAGGCGGTCCAACCCTCCTGGAGATCAAAACATACCGCTACCGTGGCCACTCCATGAGCGACCCGGCCAAATACCGCACCAAAGAAGAGCTCGAAGAATACAAGGAAAAAGATCCTATCAACGAAGTACTGAGAGTTATTCAGAAAAATAAATGGGCTACCGAAGCAGAAATTGAAGCGATCAACGAAAGAGTGAAAACAGAAGTGGAAGAGTGCGTAACATTCGCAGAAGAATCTCCGTGGCCAAGCGATGATGAATTACTGAAAGACGTTTACGTTCAGGAAGATTATCCATTCATCGTTGATTAATGTATTTAGCTAACTGCCTTAAGCCTTTAGTAAATGTAGCCAAAGCTGCATCTGCTAAAGGCTTAAAGCCTAAAGCTAAACCCTATATTTAATAACCAAGCAATCACAATTACACCTTACAATGGCAGAAACTAAAGATAAAGCCGCCGTGCCTCAACCTGCAAAAGATTTTGACCTGGAAGCATCCATGCACAAGGCAGAGGATTTCTTCTATAAAAACAAAAACGTTATTACTATAGCTGTACTGGCCGTAGTAGTAGTGGTGGGCGGTTTCTTCGCCTATAACCGTTTTGTAAAACAGCCGAATGAAAACAAAGCACAGGAAATGATCTTCCATGCCCAGAACTACTTCGCGGTAGATTCATTCAAACTGGCCCTGAACGGTGATGGTAACAACTACGGTTTTCTCCAGGTGGTAAACAAATACGGCAGCACCAAAGCCGGCAATCTGGCCAAATACAGCGCCGGTGTTTGTTATATCCGTTTGGGCGAATACCAGAAAGGTATCGACATGCTGAAATCTTTCAGTTCTACCGACCTCCTGCTGCAACCCACTGCCTACGGTTTGATCGGCGACGCTTACATGGAGCTGAACAAAGCGGATGAAGGTATTGAGTCTTACAAAAAAGCAGGGCACTATAACGATAATGAACTGACTGCCCCTGTATACTTATTCCGTGCAGGCCAGGCCCTGGAAAGAGCAGGCAAAGCACAGGAAGCTGTGGCTATCTACAAAGAGATCAAAGAGAAATTTCCAACGACTAACGAAGGTCGTGAAATGGACAAATACCTGGCAAGACTGGGAGAAGTAAAGAACTAGCTGGTAGCCGTTAGCTGCTGGCGGTAAGCCGGCGGCTAACGGCCAACAGCATAAAGCTATAGAATAATATGTCCGAGCACAATAAGAGCTTATTAAATGACGCTGGCATTCTCAACCTGGAGGATGCCAGTGTTGTTATGGTGTATACCGAATGGAACGACGCCATCGTGAACGAACTGGTAAACGGCTGCGAAAAAGCCCTCACACAGTATAATGTCAGCAAATCAGAAAAAATAATTGTACCAGGCGCATTCGAATTACCCTATGCCTGTAAACAGTACTGGGAAACCACCAGAGGCACCGGTAAACAGCCTGGCGCTATTATTGCTTTCGGTTGCGTGATCCGGGGCGAAACACCTCATTTCGATTATGTGTGTAAAGCCGTAACAGAAGGTATCCTTCAACTGAACCTTCAGTTACCCGTTCCTGTTATATTTGGAATTCTGACGGTAGATAATGAACAGCAGGCGCTCGACAGGTTGGGCGGAGCCCACGGCCATAAAGGAGAAGAAGCTGCTATTACTGCACTGAAGATGATCGCATTGCAAAGAAAGTTAGCTAAAAGCTAAGGCTAACGCTAAAAGCTATAGAGATGAACGTACAGTTATTTATACCGTGTTTTGTAGATCAGCTGTTTCCCGAAACCGCCTTTAATATGGTAAAGGTGCTCGAGAAACTTGGATGTAATGTAATGTATAACGCGGAGCAAACCTGTTGTGGTCAGCCGGCCTATAATGCCGGATACCAGGACGAATGCCGTACCGTGGCCACCAAATTTGTAAAGGATTTCAAAACTTTCGACTACATTGTTGCTCCCAGCGGTTCCTGTACTGGTTTTGTGAGAAACTACTATGGCAAATTATTTGATAATTCCGCAGCGCATAATGATGTAAAACTGCTGAAGAAAAACCTCTACGAGTTTACCGAATTCCTCACAGACGTATTGCATGTAACAGACCTGGGCGCTACCCTCAACGGGGTAGGCACCTATCACGACGCCTGCGGCGCATTGCGGGAATGCCATATCAAGGAAGGCCCCCGCAAACTGCTGGAAAAAGTAAAGGGACTGGAGCTGAAAGAAATGAACGACTGTGAAGTTTGCTGTGGCTTTGGCGGCACCTTCTCTGTGAAGTTCGAGCCCATCTCCATGGGAATGGGCGAGCAAAAAGTAAACAATGCCGTTAACAGCGGAGCCGATTACCTGATCTCTACCGATCTTTCCTGCCTGATGCACCTGGATGGCTATATCCGTAAGCACGGTACCAATATTAAGGTGATGCACATTGCGGATGTATTGGCCAGCGGCTGGTAATCTTACTACCTGATCACGAAAATTAAATGCAATATGAACTATTGGTTGGTGAAATCTGAGCCATTTAAATATTCCTGGGACCAGTTTGTAAAAGACAAGATCACTTTCTGGGATGGCGTGCGCAACTACCAGGCGCGCAACAATCTCCGGGGAATGAAGAAGGGCGACCAGGTACTGTTTTACCACAGCAATGAAGGCATGGAAATAGTAGGCCTGGCTACCGTGGCCAAAGAGGCCTACCAGGACCCTACCACGCCGGATCCTAACTGGGTGGTGGTAGATCTTAAACCATTAAAGCCGTTTAAGAAACCCGTTACCCTGGTACAGATGAAAGCTGAAAAAAGACTGGCCAACCTGTCGCTGATCCGCCAGGGACGCTTATCCGTATGTGATGTAAAGCCGGAAGAATTTGAAGCGATCATGGAAATGGGAGGAATGAAAAAGTAAGTTTTAAAGAGATAGAAATGCGAAGGTTATCTTTCTTTGGAAGATAACCTTCGTTGTTTATGGAATTTCAAAAAATTATTCATCATAGGAGAAATTCCAGCTCATGAAACATTCATTCATATTTGCCCTGTGCGCGGCCACTGCGCTTTTACCCGCTTGCCGCAATCATAACAGTAACAGCACACCTGCCTCGCAGGAAATTAAAATGGAGGAAGTGGCCGCAGCGCCGGTAACTGCCGAAGATGCGCTGGCTTCCTCTGAAAGCGAAGCCGCTCAGGGGCCTGCGTTACCCATCTCCCAGAAAATTATTAAAAACGCCGTGCTTCGTTTTTCCACCTCCGATTTCGAATCCTGTAAAAAACGTATAGCCGATACTGTTAAAAAATACGGTGGCTATATTGCCAGTGAAAAGCAGGAGAATACCAGTATGCAGTGGCGGAATGAAGTGTCCATAAAAGTGCCGGCCGCCGCTTTTGAGCAATGCGTGGAAAGCCTTACCAGCGGAGCTTCCAGGATAGATGAAAAAAGTATCACGGCTTCCGATGTTACCGAAGAATATGTGGATCTTGATGCCCGTATGAAGGCGCGCCAGGCCGTAGAACAGCGTTATGTACAGATATTGCAGCAGGCAAAGAATGTGAAGGAGATACTGGAAGTGGAAGCCCAGCTGAAAAGCATCCGTGAAGAGATTGAATCAGCAAAGGGCCGTTTGCAGTACATGGATCATCATGTGGCTTACAGCAATATCAGTCTTGAGTATTACCAGACCTTTGCCAACTCCGATCCGCAATCACCGGGTTTCCTGCAGCGCTCGTGGTTGTCGTTCAAAGACGGATGGAACGGGCTCTTATCTTTTGCACTGGGCATCTTCAGCGCATGGCCCGTGATTGTTGGTATTGTTTTTATTTTTATTTTTATAAAGAGAGGAATAAGGAGATGGAAATCCCGGAAAACCCCGGCTAACGTAAACCAATAAACGAAATTACATGAAACCAAGACTGGTGGTGCTGACCGGAGCCGGCATCAGCGCTGAAAGCGGCCTCCGGACATTCAGGGACACGGATGGATTATGGGAAGGCTACGATGTATATGAAGTGGCTTCCCCTCAAGGCTGGCAAAAGAATCCCGCCCTGGTGCAGGACTTTTACAACGGGCGGCGACAGGATGTGAAAGCGGCGCTTCCAAATGCAGCCCATACGGGCCTGGCAAAGCTTGAAGAAAAGTATGAGGTACGGATCATTACACAAAATATCGATGACCTTCATGAAAGGGGAGGATCCACACAGGTGCTGCACCTGCACGGGGAGATCTTTAAGATGCGCAGTGTAAATAACGAGGAACTGATCTATGAGATCCGCGATGATATTAAAATGGGCGACCTGGCAGAAGATGGCGGGCAGCTGCGTCCGCACATTGTTTGGTTTGGCGAGGCCGTACCAATGATTGAAAAAGCGGCGAGAGAGGTATGGGAGGCAGATATATTTGTAGTAGTGGGCACCTCTTTGCAGGTGTACCCTGCCGCCAGCCTGCTGCAGTATGTAAGGCCCGATGTGCCGGTGTATATCATCGACAGGAAGATTCCCGAAGTAGGTAAGGCCGACAATCTGTACCTCATTGAAAAGCCTGCTACAGAAGGCGTACAGGAGTTATTAAGCATCTTATAAAAATAAAAACCTCCCCGTTCCAGGGGAGGTATCACAAGTCCTTGTGCCCGATTAGAGTCCATCATAGGAAAAAAATAACTTTGCTTATTCAAAGCTTTCTTCAAATCTGATATCGTACTCTTCTAATTCTTTTAGAACGGGGTTATATACTTCCGGCATTACCGGTATCTGAAGTCCTGTTAATGTTATCTTGTCCTGGAGAATCATTTTGGCCATAATACCCAGTGGGAGCCCTACTGTTTTTGCCATCGCTGTGTGTATGTTGTCTTCCCCCTGAACAATCATGTAACTGTGCATCCTGGTGGCCATGCTGCGGCGTTCAAACTCAATTTCATGCATCATTATGATCATGTCCTTGTCGGCAGGTTCCATTTTCAGTTTGTTCTCCACCAGGAACTGGAGCACGCCTGCATTGGTTTGTTCTCCTAAATTTATAACTTCTGTGCTTAATAATCCAAGGAATTTTAACTGGCGGATCACTTTTGACTTGGTGCTAACGCCCAGGAACTGGGCTATATTCTCTTCAGGGGTGCCTGTTCCATCTTTAACGGCCCGGGATGCCCATTCCGTATACGTTAGGTTATCTGTGGCAATCTTATGACGATCATCTGTCAGGCCCAGCTTTATCAGGGCGTTCCAGCCCTCGCAAAAGTCGGGGAAGCGGAGGGTGGCGCGCATAAAGGTGGCCAGGTCTTCCAGCTTGTAAGCCTGCATATAACCCAGGGAATCGCGGTTAGGGTAGAAGGCCAGTTTACCGAGGCCTGGCACCTGTATGGTTTTGGAATGGTCAAAAAGCTGTTCATGAGTAAGCTCCTTCACTTTGCCTTTTTCCTTGTAGGTAGCGCCTGAAATGCCTGCCATTACGATGTTCCGGGCATTCCAGGATACTTTGTACTGCCAGGGGTTATCATTGCTGTCGGGGGAGATAAGGCCACCGCAATATGATTTAAAGGAGAAGATCTGTCCGCCTTTCTTTTCAATGGAATGAATGAGCTTCATGGCCGACATATGGTCTATACCGGGATCGAGGCCCATTTCATACATAAACAGCAGGCCTGCTTTTTCAATTTCCGGTTGCAGTTGTTTTACTTCATCGTCAATATAGGAAGCGGTGAGCAGGTGTTTCTTTTCCGCCAGGCAGTCCTTTGCCACCAGGATGTGGAGAGTAGCAGGCAATAGGGAAATAACCAGGTCGGTATCCCTGATCAGTTGTTGTCTGGCCGCATTGTCTTTGATATCCAGTGCAACGGGGGTAGCGTAATATGATTTTCCTGTTTTGGATTTAATAAGCGAAAGGTCGTGGTCCGCTACTGTGAGATGCCATTTTTGCCTCGGTGCATTTGCCAACAGGTAATCGATCAGGCTCGTGGCCGATTTACCGGCTCCAAACAACAGTATGTTCTTCATAGTCTTCTTTAGAAAAGTGATTAAGAATCAGGGGAATAACAGCACTTTTTACACTTATGTTCGAATTTTCAGGCAAATTCGGATTTGTTCTTATTATATATATGTTTTCCGTTGATTCGATCTATTGATTATCAGCCCCTTAGAAACAAATACTTTGCCAATATTTATTTTCTAATATATTAATGGGTCTTAACATATAGCGGATAACTCAAAACGGGTTATAGGTTTATAACACAAAAGCCATATAAATGGTTGTCATTCATTGTTTAAATCAATCATATATCCATATCGCAATATAATCGTTAATCCCTATGGTGTTTTTTATTCACATTCTTTGATTTTTAGGCCGGAATAAGGGCTGAAATGGCTATATTTGCCTTTATCTGTTTTACGCAGAAAAAACTGTAAATCAACACACAAAATGACAGAGCATACGGAAAATCATCAGGAAGGGAGAATTGTCCAGATAAATATCGAGGAGCAAATGAAAACGGCCTATATAGATTATTCTATGTCCGTGATCGTGGGCCGTGCCCTGCCCGATGTGAGAGATGGTCTTAAACCTGTGCACCGCCGTGTTTTATTCGGTATGAATGAACTTGGCAATCACAGTAACAAGGCCTACAAGAAATCAGCCCGTATTGTGGGTGAGGTAATGGGTAAGTATCACCCGCATGGCGATGCTTCTATTTACGACACCATTGTACGTCTGGCACAGCCCTGGAGCATGCGTTATCCCATGGTGGATGGTCAGGGTAACTTCGGTTCGGTAGATGGCGATATGCCGGCTGCCATGCGTTACACGGAGATCCGCCTGCAGAAAATTGCAGAAGCCATGCTGGAAGACATCGAGAAAGAAACGGTAGATTTTACCAACAACTTCGATGACACCCTGGAAGAGCCTACGGTATTGCCTACCCGCATTCCCAACCTGTTGGTGAATGGCGCGTCCGGTATCGCCGTTGGTATGGCCACCAACATTATGCCTCACAACCTCAGCGAGGTGGTGGACGGCGCAGTGGCGTATATTGAAAACAAAGACATCTCTGTAGAAGAGCTGATCAAACATATCAAAGCGCCCGATTTCCCTACAGGAGGCGTTATATATGGTTTTGAAGGCGTTAAGCAAGGCTTTGAAACCGGCAGGGGCAGGGTAGTGGTAAGAGGTAAAATCACTTCCGAAACTGCCAAGAATGGCCGCGAAAAACTGGTGATCTATGAACTGCCATACCAGATCAACAAGGCGGTACTGCACCAGAAAATTGCGCAGCTGGTAAACGATAAGATCATTGAAGGCATTTCCGATGTACGCGATGAGAGCGACCGTGAAGGTATGCGCCTGGTAATTGATCTCAAAAGGGAAGCTATCTCCAATGTAATCATCAACCAGTTATTTAAATACTCCGAACTGCAAACATCTTATGGTATCAACAACGTGGCCCTGGTAAAAGGACGTCCGCGTATCCTGAACCTGAAAGATATGATTGCGGAATTCATCGACTTCCGTCATGAAGTAGTGGTGAGAAGAACCCGCTTCGACCTGCGCAAGGCAGAAGAGAAAGCGCATATCCTCGCCGGTTACCTGATTGCGCTGGATCACCTGGACCAGGTGATTGCGCTGATCCGTGCCGCTGCTACTCCTGAAGTGGCGAAAGAAGGACTGATGAACGAATTCGGGTTGTCTGAAATACAGGCAAAAGCTATACTGGAACTGCGTTTACAACGTCTTACCGGTATGGAGCGCGATAAGATCCGCGCTGAATACGACGACATCATGAAGCTGATCGCTTACCTGAAAGATGTACTGGCGGATGAATCTTTGCGTATGAAGATCATTAAGGAAGAACTGGAGGAAGTGAAAAAGAAATTCGGCGACGAACGTAAAACAGAGATCCAGTACCTGGCCAGTGAAATGAGGATTGAAGATATTATCGCAGAAGAAGATGTGGTGATCACCATTTCACACCTGGGATATATCAAGCGTACTTCGGCTTACGACTACCGCCAGCAGAAACGCGGAGGCCGTGGCGCTATTGGTGGCAAAACCCGCGACGAGGATTATATCGAGCACCTGTTCGTAGCCTCTACCCACCATACCATGCTGTTTTTCACAGAGAAAGGCCGCTGCTACTGGCTCAAGGTCTATGAAATCCCGGACGGCGAAAAAAGCGGTAAGGGACGCGCTATCCAGAACATGGTCCAGTTGCCGGCCGATGATAAGATCCGCGCTATCATTGACATTAAAGACCTGAACGATAAAGATTTTATCAATAACCATTATATTGTACTCTGTACCAAGAAGGGCATTATCAAGAAAACGCTGGTGGAAGAATTCTCCCGTCCGCGTCAGAACGGTGTAAACGCTATCACTATCAATGAAGGCGACCAGCTGCTGGAAGCCAAACTGACCACCGGCGACAGCCAGATCATGATGGCCATCCAGAGCGGACGCGCCATCAGGTTCCCTGAAGTTACGGTTCGGGATACCGGTCGCGGCGCCATTGGTGTAAGGGGAATTGAGGTAGACAGCGACAAAGATGAGGTGGTTGGTATGGTTTGTGTTAATAAAGAAGACGATCAGAAAACCATCCTGGTGGTATCTGAAAAAGGATTCGGTAAACGTACCAACATTGAGGAATACCGTATTACCAACCGTGGCGGTAAAGGGGTGAAAACCATTAACATTACGGAGAAAACCGGTAGCCTCATTGCGATCCTCGATGTAACGGAGAAGCATGACCTGATGATCACCTGTAAGTCTGGTATCACCATCCGCATGGCCGTTGCAGATATCCGCGAAGCCGGCCGCGCCACACAGGGGGTACGCCTGATCCGCCTGGACAACAACGACGAAATTGCCGCTGTAGCAAGACTCGATGAACAGGAAGCAGAAGAAGCCATCAACGGGGAAGAAGGCGCCGAAGGTAGCGAAACAACCGCTGTAGCAGGCGAAGAAACACCTGAAGCAGGTGAAAATGACAACACACCGGAAGAAACCGACGGTGAAGCTACTGAGGCAACAGAAGAATAAGTCATCTTTTTTATAGCCGGTAACAAGCCCTTAACCAGGTCTGTTACCGGTTTCTGATAAAAAAATACGGCCAGCTTTTAGTGGTAACTCCGCTGCTGGTTGTATTATTATTTATTGGAGCACCATACTCTTATTGTAATCAGCAACTAAAAAAAACAAAAGCATGAAAAAATTATTGGTATCTCTTCTCTTTTGCACGGCCGGTGTATCGGTTATGGCACAACGGGCAAAAGTTAGCAGTGCGGATGAGAACCTGAAGAAGCAAGACCTGGAAAAAGCCAAAGCGGATATTGACGCAGCATTACAGAACGATAAGACCAAAAACGACGCTAAAACATGGCTGGTAGATGGTAAGATCCTGGAAGCTATGGGCACCAAGCAGAAAAGTGCGGCACTCGCACAGGAAGCTTTTGCAGCCTTCAAAAAAGCGTTGGAAATAGATCCTAAAATGAAAGAAGCGGTACTGGAAATGAACCAGCCTTTGTTCAACGTTTATGCTACGATCGCCAACGCCGGTTATGCTAACCTGAATGAACAGAAATGGGACTCCTCCCTGTACAACTTTAAACAGGCCTTTGAAGTAGCTGACTTCTATAACAGTAAAAACCTCGGTGGCTCTATTCCTACAGATACTGCCCTCACTTTCTACGTTGGTTATGCAGCCAACCAGGCCGGTAAAAAAGACGACGCTTTCACCTACCTGAAGAAAGCAGCAGACCTGCAGTTCAAAGGCGAGCCGGCACTGTACGTAATCCTGGGCCAGCTGTATGAAGAAAAAGGCGACCAGGCCAACTGGCTGAAAACCATCGAGCAGGCTAAAGTATTATTCCCTAAGGATAAACGCTTTAACGATATGGAAATGGCTTTCTACAGCAAAACAGGTAAAACCAATGAATTACTGGGTATGCTGGAAAAGAAAATCGCCGACAATCCAAACGACGAAGCAGCTGTACTGGATTACGCTATCCGCGTAGATAACCTGGCTAATCCCCGCGATGAAAAAGGTGGCGATGCACCTAAACCGGCTAACTACGAAGAACTGATCGGTAAAGCAGAAGCGGCTTACAAAAAAGCCATCGAAATGAACCCTGCTGATGCAACCGCTAACTTCCAGCTGGGCGCACTGTACTTCAACCGCGCTGTTGTTTTCAATAAAGAGCTTAATAGCCTCGACAGCAAACAACAAACTTCTCCAAAAGCCAAAGAATTACAGGGTAAAGTAGAAGGTCTGATGGGCCAGGCATTGCCTTTCTTCGAGAAAGCTGATGAAGGCTTTACCGCCAAAGCCAGCAGCCTCGATGCAAGCGACAAACAAACTTACGAAAGCTGCCTCTATGCACTGCAGAAGATCTACGCGATCAAAAACAATACTGCAAAAGTAGAAGAAGTGAAAAAGAAACTGGACGGTTTACAGAAATAGTAACCGCACGGATGATATGCAAAAAGGCCCGCCTTATGGCGGGCTTTTTTTATGCGTGCTGATCGCCTTCGGCGATGAAATTGTCTTGGAGCATGATTATGATGATTATAATGATTACCTGGATTTGATCATTCCTGATTTTAAAAGTTTCAGGGAGATAAAAGCGGATCGCTTAAGTCTCCCCAAATCCTTTATAAATCCAAAAAAATAAACTCAGGGTAATCATTATAATCATCATAATCCT
>NZ_DATCRD010000026.1:0-79235 GCF_036569185.1 Chitinophaga sp. | reverse complement strand
TCGCGGTAGCGTGGATTTTTAACAAGTACTTCTTTTATATACTTTCTTGACAGGTCATATTGTTTGGTAAGCATATACAACCGCGCGAGCAACAGCTGCTGGTCAATGAAATCCGGCTGCGCTTTCAATGCCTGCTGCGATAAGCTGATGGCTTTATCGTAGTGTTTTTGTTTGGTTTCCTGAACTGCCTGGTTATACAGGGCTTCTGCATTATTTTTCTGTTTAATGATCTGTGCCTGCATTTGTAATGCACAACACACCAATATTCCGGTTAACAGATGTTTTAATACAGCCATTTAGTTTATCTTTTATAAGTTTATTTTTTCTTTCCAAATCCCTGTCTCTGCATATTTCCCCAGGATGATTTTTTCCCTGTGAGAAAGAACCAGTAACCCCGTAATGCAAAGAACACAATTAACGGATGATAGATCAGCGGTTCAAAAAAAGCCATGAGCGACAATGAAATTACTTCCCGCCAGGTTTTATAATAACCATATGTAAGCTGGTCCCAGCAAATAGCCAACGTAGAGATCATTACGGAGAACAGGTATACAAACAGCAGCAATATAAGCGCATAAGGCCAGTTCACCTGGTGTGTAATGATCAGGTAGATATAATAGAGGATGCCTGTAAATTCAATGACTGGCGCCAGGAACTCAAAGAACAGGTTATAAGGCAATACCACCAGCCCGAGTTTTTTATAACGGGGATTGAAAATAATTTTCCGGTGAATGGTAATGATCTCCGCCAGGCCCCGGCCCCAGCGGGTGCGCTGGCGGCTGAACACTTTCATGTTGGGCGGTCCTTCCGTCCAGCATTGGGTAGTAGGAATATAACGGATAGCATATTTCAGCTTGTTATCGATCATGTAAGCGCACATACGGGTAACAATATCCATATCTTCCGCAAAGGAAGCATGGTCGTAACCGCCGGCTTTGATGGCAACTTCTTTATCGAACAGTCCCAGTCCGCCGGAAACATTAGGCACACTGTTCATCATGCTCCATCCCATTTTTCCCAGTACGTAGGCCCGGATGTATTCCATTTCCTGGAAGCGGGGCAATACTTTTTCGGGGGGGCGTACCCGTATGATTACCCCTTCATCAATTTCGGTGGAGTTGGCAATACGGAGCGTAGCGCCGGTAGCTATTACCTGGCGGCTGTCTTCCACCACATGCACATAACCACATTGAGGACAGGGTTCTCCGATCTCCCTGGTTTTCTTATGCTCTTCATCCATAAACGGCTTGATCATCCGCAGCAGCGTATCTTTTTCGATGATACAATCCACATCCGTATTCAGGAAATAATCGAATGAAGCGGCGTTGATGCCCGCATTGGCGGCATCAGCCTTACTCTTACCATTTACTTTGTCTACCACCAGCAGTTTGTCGTAGGCAGTATTGGTAGATTTAAAGAGTTGTCGCACCGGCTGGGTAACAATTCTTTCATTATAGGCAAAATCCACCGGCACCAGTTCAAATTCACGGATCAGTTTTTCCAGGGTATCGTCGGTACTGCCATCGTTAACGATAATCACTTCATAACGTGTATAGTTCAGCGTTAGCAGCGACCGTACATTCATGATAATGGTAACGCTTTCATTATAAGCAGGCGCTATTACGGAAATACCCGGTGTAAGGGGCGAATCCAGGAGGTGGGTATAGTCAGTGAAGCTGCTCTTTTTACGGAAGCGGATAATGCCACGGTAAGACATATACGCCAGTAAGGCATACATGCACAGCAGGATACAACCATATATAAATACGCCGCCTTCAAAAAATGTTCTGAGCATAGCACGCAGTTTTCTTTATTTTTTCTTCTTCCCAAATCCCTGTCGCTGCATATTTCCCCAGGTGCTTTTTTTCCCGGTGAGGAAATAATAATATCCCCGCAGGGAAAAAAATACGATGAGGGGATGGTATAGTAAAAACTCCATAAAGGGTGTCAGGCATAAATAGGCGACTTCCCACCATTTCTTATAATAGCCGAAAGAGAGCTGATCCCATAATATGGATATGGTAGTGATCATAACGGCGTATGTATATACGAAAAGCAGCAGCAGCAGGGCGTAGGGCCAATTTACCTGGCCGGTTACTCCCAGGTATATATAAATCAGTATACCGCTGAATTCTATTAAGGGCGCCAACAGTTCAAAGAAGAAGTTAAAAGGAAATACGATCAGTCCCATTTTCCCATAACGGGGATTCATAAACATGCTGAAATGCGCATACATAAGCTGGGCAAGCCCGCGCGCCCAGCGGGTACGTTGGCGGCTGAATATTTTTACAGAAGATGGTCCTTCCGTCCAGCACAGTGTTTTGGGAATATATCTTACTGCATAGTTGATCTGGTTGTCGTGTGCATAGCGGCACATGCGGGTAAGCAATTCCATATCTTCCCCGAAAGAACTGTGGTCGTAGCCTCCGCACCAGGTGGCCACTTCCTTATCGAACAGTCCCAGTCCGCCGGATACGTTGGGCACACAGTTAATATAGCTCCATCCCATTTTCCCCAGTACAAAGGAGCGGATATATTCCACTTCCTGGAAGCGGGGGAGCAGTTGCCGGGGGGGCCGCATACGGATCAGCACTCCTTCGTCGAACTCCGATGAGTTGGCAATACGCAGGGTAGCGCCTACCGCAATTACCCGGTTCTTTTGTTCCTGCATTACAGGTAAGGCCAGTTCCAGCAGGGTATCTTTGTGCAGGATGCAATCCACATCGGTACAAACAAAATACTTAAAGGTGGCGATATTGATGCCTGCGTTTACAGCATCGGCCTTGCTTTTACCATTCACCTTGTCGATTACCAGCAGGGAAGAGTAGGCGGGGTTGGTGGATTTATAGATTTTCCGCACGGGTTGCGTCAGGATCCTGGCGTTGTAGGCAAAGTCCACTGCTACCATATTGAATTCGGCGATCAGCTGTTCCATGGTATTATCTGTACTGCCATCATTGATAATGATGATCTCATAACGGGGATAGTTGAGGGTAAGCAGCGACCGCACATTGGAAATAATGGTAAGTCCTTCATTAAAGGCAGGGGCGAGGATGGTAAGTCCCGGCGCCATTGGAGAACTGGCCAGTATATCCAGCTGGTGTTGGGTATCCTTCCTGGTATAATAACGTATCGCCAGCATGGATAGCAGGGCCAGCAGGGCGTATACCAGTAATAAAACCAGTCCGTATATGAAAAGGGTGTTTTCGTATACTATGCCAAGCCATGATAAGATGCCCTCCATCAGTACTTAATTAAAGGATTCATACAATGTTTGAGTATCAGCAGGTTTTCGCGGTTGGCGGTGGCCAGCAGTTCCTGGATGACGGCGCTGGCTACCCAATCGTTTTTTACGAGCGATTTTGCCGCAGCTTTACGAAGGTCGAAGTTGGTAGAATGCAGGAATTCCTGCTTCAGGAAATCCACCTGTTTCCCGCTGCTGATGCGGCCTATCGCCTTCAGGATCTCAATCTGGCATTGCAATGGCTGGCTGCTGTACATGGCGATCAGCTTGTCTTCCACATCCGGCACTTTCAGTTTACCAAGACAGTTAATAGCATCTGCACGCAGGTAGTGGTCTTTAGTGTCCAGCAGCTTTATTACGGCGGGTACTGCGGGTAACTGGTTATAGTGTATAATCAGTTTGAGACAGAAGGATACCACGCTTTTATTGGAGGAGTAGGTGATCCAGCGGGCAAAGTTGGGGATGGAAATATCCTCTGTGGTGGTAATGATCCGGAACAGTTCTACCTGGTCCCACATTAACAGCGGGTCTGTTACCACGTCAAAAAATTTGAAGGGCTCATTTTTACTGAGTTTGATATAGGCATGGCGGGCTGCTGCCCGTAATTCACGGTTACGGCTATTGGTTAGCGGCAGGAGGGTAACATCTGCCACAGGGATATCCATATCGATGAATTCAGTCAATGCCCGCACCTTCCTGGCCCATTTAGACGATTTCATCTGTTTCATGGTGTCTTTACTCAGCTCCAGTTGTATATACAGGTTCCGCAGCAGGTGACCGGCATTGCCCCTCACATTACGGCGGAAATGGATAATACGGTCGGTGGTAGCCTGCCTGGCCCATTTCTTATGTAAAGGCAGTTCTCCGAAGCCATCCAGGTTCAGCTGGATCTGGCTGGCCGGTGTACCGGCCGCTACTTCCGGGTGGGCCATTATTTCATCAATGATCAGGTTATCGATCTTTGGAAGGAGATAATCCAGTCGTTTCCGGCGTTGATAACCAAGGAACCGGCTTCTTAAAATAGAAAAATAAGCCAGCAGGGTTACCAGCACGGTTATAATAATGAATATCATTGCCAGCCTGATGGCCAGCGGCGCTTCTCTGAATGTATTAAGGACCGGGTCCAGGAAGGCAGGAATGGATATCTCGAACATGCAGCTATTTATTCTTCATTAACAATCTTTTGACCCTGATCAGTAATTCTGCGGGTATGATGGGTTTCTTCAGAAAATCGTCGGCTCCAAGTTTAAAGCCTTCCATGATCATATCTTCATTACCGGCATTGGAAACGATAATTACCGGGATAGGTGAAGGCTGGCTTTTGACCCTGCTGAGTATTTCGAAGCCGTTGGCATATGGCATCATAATGTCTGTAATGATCAGGTCATAACCATAATTGGCCGTTTCCAGCTTTTCAAATGCTTCTTTCCCGTTAGATACATGGTCAAGTTCATACTCTGCAGAAGAGAGGATTCTCGCCACTATTTTTGGCATTATCTCGTCATCTTCTACTAACAAAATTTTACTCATCGTGGCTGCATTTAAACCGCTAAACAAGGCAGTCGCCCGATTGTTCGTTCAGCGGAGGTGATTTTTATTATAATTTAAAAGAGCTTTTCATAACGGTACCGGAAATAACGTCATACAGATATATACTTTAAAAATAAAGGAACAGTTTTTCATAGAAAAAAAACAAATAGTTACATTACGGTTAAACTGATTTTATTGCTCTCCTGCAAAGATATGAATATGAGTGCATTTAGGTATTTTTGCGTTAATATTGAGGAATTACTCTTATATGAAGCTTTCAATAGTTAACAGGCTGTACCTCGGTTTTTCCGTTGTAGTACTACTCGTTCTGCTTGGTGGTTTTTTAACATGGCAAACGTTTACTGAACAAACAGAAGAGGCGGGCTGGGTACAGCACACCTATCGGGTGCTTAATAATTCGGAAAGGGTACAGCGTTTACTGTTTGATATGGAAGCTTCGCGCAGGGGCTTTCGCAGCACCTTTAATAAAGAATTCCTGCAGCCTTATGAACTGGCGCTGCCAAAAGTTGCTCCTGCGGTGAACGACCTGCGTACTATGGTGGCCGACAATCCCGCACAGGTGAAAAACGTAGATTCCCTGGAAAATGACATCAATGCTCTGCTCAGCTACTGGAATGAGCTGGATCATATTTTAGTGCAACAACGCTTTGAACAGAATGTGGGTATTACGCAGCGGGAAACCCGGCTGATGGATAATGTGCGCGCAAAAATCGGGATAGTGAACGGGGAGGAACGGCGATTGCTGTCGCTTCGGGAAGATGTGAAAAAAAGCACTTTTACAAAAGCGGTAAAAACGCTGCTGATCAATAACGCCTTTATCCTACTCGTAGGTTTTATCCTTATGAGGGTTACCTATGCTGAGTTCAGGCGCCGTGTGGGGGCACAGCAGGAACTAAACAGGAAACTGGATGAAGTGGTAGAGATCAACGCTGCTGCCAATGAAAAGAACTGGATGCTCACGGGGGTAAATGATATGAATGATAGTTTGCAGGGAGTGAATAACCGTGATGAACTGGTACGTAAATGCCTGCATACGCTTACCGGTTTTGCAGACTTTACCGCCGGCGCCTTTTATTGTTATGATGAAACGCATCATGACCTTCGTTTATATGCCTCCGTTAGTATGCCGTCTTCGATCCCGCAGGCGGTGCCGCTGAATGAAGGTTTTCTTGGTACTGCCGTATCGGGAAAGGATATCCTGGTTATCCGGGACGTGCCTGCCGGCTACTGGCAGTTAAGCTCGGCCAGCGGCCATGTGCAGCCAGGCTCACTGGTAATGGTGCCGTTGTGGACAGAGAATGAATTGCTGGGGGTTATTGAACTGGCATCTTTCCGGGAAGCAACCCCACTGCAATTGAGATTGCTTGAGGTGCTGTCAAAAGATATAGCCGTTGCCGTTAATGCGGCCAATGCCCGTGAAAAGGTATTGCACCTGCTGCAACAGGTGCAGGAGCAAAAGGAGATCCTGATCAGCCAGCAGGAAGAATTACGGCAATCCAACGAAGAACTGAGCCGGCAATCGGAAATACTGCAGGCATCTGAAGAGGAACTTAAAGTGCAGGACGAAGAGCTGCGCCAGGTAAATGCGGAAATAACAGAAAAGAATAAAGACCTGGAAGCCGCCAGGAGCGCACTTTCCTTAAAGGCTACCGAACTGGAAGCCAGCAGCCGGTATAAATCAGAATTTCTTGCCAATATGTCGCACGAGCTGAGAACACCACTGAACAGCGTACTTATACTGGCGAAGATGTTGCAGGAGAATAAGGACAATAATCTCACAGAAAAACAAACAGAGTATGCAGGGATTATCTATAAATCCGGTTCCGACCTGTTGCACCTGATCAATGATGTACTGGACCTGTCAAAAATAGAGGCAGGCAAAGTGGAGATGGTGTTTGAAGAAGTACCGCTGCAGAGTATTGCAGATGATCTGTCGGATCTGTTCGATGTATTGTCGCAGGAAAAGGGCATTTCCTTTGTTAAAAATATAGCGCCGGATGTTCCGGCCGTGATCCGCACCGATAAGCTCCGCCTCTTACAGGTGATCCGTAATCTTTTATCCAACGCCTTTAAA
Organism: Chitinophaga sp.; assembly: GCF_036569185.1. GTDB lineage: Bacteria > Bacteroidota > Bacteroidia > Chitinophagales > Chitinophagaceae > Chitinophaga. The sequence continues at coordinate 72,366 of NZ_DATCRD010000026.1, read as the reverse complement.
TTTACCCCTAAAGGTGGCGTTATCAATCTTTCATGGTATATGAGCGCCCCCGGTATGATTGGAATCAGTGTATCGGACACCGGTCCCGGTATACCTGCCGATAAGCAGGAACTGATCTTTAACGCATTTCACCAGGGAGATGGAAGCACTAACCGGAAATATGGAGGCACCGGGCTGGGACTGAGTATCAGCAGGGAGCTGATGCAGCTGTTGCATGGAGCATTGCGCCTTGATAACAGCAGTGCTTCGGGAAGCACGTTCACGATTGTTTTGCCCGTTGATTTCAATGTAACCACGATAACACCGGCTATACCTGCAGAAGATGCGCTCCTCCCGGTGCAGTCGCCTGCTGTCATTAATGACGACCGTGATAACCTCAGCAGGCAGGACAAACTGATCCTGATTATTGAAGATGATATTCATTTTGCAGATATCCTCCGTGATTTTGCACGAAATAAGGGGTTTAAAACCATTGTGGCGCACAACGGGCAGGATGGACTTGCTTATGCCCGTAAATTCCTGCCGGTGGCCATTATCCTGGATATGAACCTGCCGGTAATTGATGGCAGCAGCATTCTCAGGATACTGAGAAGCAGTGAAGAGCTGAGTAAGATCCTTGTGCATGTGGTAACAGGAGCGGATATACAAGCTATTAAGGAAGATAACATACATGGCTATACGAGGAAACCGCTGGAACTGAAAGACCTGGAAACGTTGTTTGGCGACATCAGCGCACAATTGCAGGCGCAGTTGAAAAAAGTGCTGCTGGTATCAGTGGGCCCACTCAGCGGCGGCAAGGCCCTGGAAGCAATAAGCGCAGAAAGGAACCTGGGCACCAGGTATGATATTGCACCAGGCATCCATGAAGCGCAGGCGTTCCTGGAAGGCGCCAGGTATGATGCTGTGATTGTGGAAATAGGAAAAGACCTCCGGGCAGGAGTGCAACAACTGGAATTGCTGACGCAGATCCCTGAAGCTGGTAACATCCCCTTTATTGTGTACCTGGACCAGGACATTACCGGTAATGAAGAACAAATGCTGAAGAGATATGCTTCCGCGATTGTAAGGAATTCAACGCATGCTACCGACAGGCTGATGGATGAACTGGAACTGTTCCTTTATAAGCTGCAAAGGAAAACAGAGAGCGAAAATACGGATATTAACCCGACGGATGGCCATCTTTCCGGTAAAACAGTGCTGCTGGCAGACGATGATATGCGCAATGTTTTTTCTATCAGCGCGCTGCTGGAAGAGGAGGGTATTTCCGTGCTTACCGCTGCCGATGGCCGGGAAGCCCTGGAGGTACTGCACCGTCATCCTGCTATTGACCTGGTGCTGATGGATATTATGATGCCCGAGATGGATGGCTACGAAGCTATGAAACAGATCAGGGCAGATGCGCGGTTCCTGCAATTGCCGGTGATTGCGCTTACAGCAAAGGCAATGGCGGGCGACCGGCAAAAGTGTATGGAAGCAGGGGCATCAGACTATATTGCCAAACCGGTGGATAACTTCAAATTATTATCCCTGCTACAGGTTTGGTTGTCATAAAAGCATATGGTAGAGGAAATCAGCCATACAGATTTTACAGAACTGTTAAGGATCATCCAGCAGCGTTATGGATACGACTTTACAGATTACTCAGCGGCTTCCCTCAAACGCCGCTTCAGCCGTTTTACGGGGTTTGCAGGAGTGCACAGTACTTTTGAACTGAAGCACCGGCTTTTAAATGAAGAGCCGTTTTTCCGGGAAATGGTGCGTTATATTACTGTGAACGTTACGGAAATGTTTCGCGATCCGTCTTTTTACAAAGTATTGAGAGAACAGGTGCTGCCGCGACTGGCATCTTACCCGATTATTAAAATATGGCATGCCGGCTGTTCAACCGGGGAGGAAGTATATTCTATGGCTATTCTGATGGAGGAAGCCGGACTGCTGGACCGTTGCAGGATTTATGCCACGGATATCAATGAGGGGAACCTGGAGCAGGCGGAAAGCGGGGTTATTGCACTGAAGGATATGAAAGAATATACCGCCAATTATATGCAATCCGGCGGTATCAGCGATTTTTCCAACTACTATACCGCACATTACGATAAGGCGATTATCCGTCCGTTTTTGCGACGCAATATTATTTTCTTTCAGCATAACCTGGTAACAGACCAGGTGTTTAATGAATTTCAGCTTATCTGCTGCCGGAACGTTTTTATTTATTTTAACAGGGCGCTGCAAAGCCGTGTGGTAAAGTTGTTTTATGAAAGCTTAACTTCGCTGGGCTACCTGGCATTAGGCATTAAAGAATCGTTATTATACAATGATGAACGGGCAAAATTTGAAACTGTAAACCTGGCCAATAAAATTTTCAGACGTAAAATGTAATGGCCACTCCCGAGTCATATAAAATCCTTGTTATTGGCGGTTCAGCTGGTAGTATGCCTGTCCTGACCGCATTGATAAAGGAACTGCCCGTACCGTTTCCTATGCCGGTAGTAATTGTTATTCACCGGTTGAAAAATGTGCAGAGTGAGCTCAGCGCCCTGCTGTCCGCAGAGCAGAAGATTACAGAGCCCGATGATAAAGATTCATTATTACCCGGACATATCTATCTTGCCCCTCAGAATTATCATTTGCTTATAGAAGCCGATGGAACCATTTCGCTGGATTACTCGGAACCCGTAAATTTCAGCCGGCCTGCTATTGACGTAAGTTTTGACAGTGCGGTGGAAGCCTTTGGCAAAAAGACGCTGGCCATACTACTTAGTGGCGCCAACAAGGACGGCGCAGCTGGGATTTGCCGTATAGCCGGGTCCGGTGGCATGGCAATTGTACAGGATCCCCTCACGGCAGCGTTCAGTACAATGCCCCGTGCAGCCCTGAACCAGTGTACAGGCCTGCACACTATGACAGTAAACGAAATGATCCGTTACTTAAGAAATATCAGTACGAAAATAAACACCGAGAAATGAAGCAGCGCAAACCAAAAACCTTTACAATACTGCTGGTAGACGATAAACCGGAAAACCTGGTATCATTAGAGCATATGCTGGAAGGCGATAACCGGGTGATCTTAAAAGCCGGTTCCGGAAATGAAGCACTGAAAACAACACTCCGGCAGGATGATATAGGGCTTATTATGCTGGATGTACAAATGCCCGATATGGACGGTTATGAGGTGGCACGTCTTCTTCAGACAAATCCGAAAACAAAAAATATCTCTATCATCTTTGTAACAGCCATCAACAAAGACGAACAATACGTGATGCGCGGCTTTGAGGAAGGAGCGGTTGATTACCTGTCAAAACCGCTGGACGTAAATGTAACCCGTGCCAAGGTGAGCGTGTTTGAAAAGCTCTACCACTACCAGTATGAGCTGAAAGAAGCCATGACGGAGAAGGAGAAGGTAAACAAACAGCTGGAACGTTTTATGTATGTAGTGGCGCACGACCTGAAATCGCCATTGTCTGGCGCTATAGGACTGCTGGCGCTGATCAATGAAGATGAGCGTATACAAAATGCGCCGGATCTGAAAGAGTACATGAAAATTGTTTTAGGCGCTACCAATCACCTTACGGAAATGATTACATCCATGCTGGAGTATACCCGGCAAAGCGATGTGGAACAAACCATTGAAGAAGTGAATGTACATGAACTGATAGCGCAACTATCAAAACTGTTGTTCCCTCCCGCCAACATCCGTATTGATACGGAGGGCGCTATGCCGGTGCTGCTCACTAATAAACTGAAGCTGCAACAGGTGTTTCAGAACCTCATCTCCAATGCCATCAAGTATAATGACAAGAAAGAAGGCGTAATTACTATTGGAGGAACGGATAAGGGAGAGTTCTATGAATTTTATGTAAAAGATAATGGCCCGGGTGTTGCAAAACGTGATACTGACCGTATCTTCAGGCTGTTTGAACGGTTGGATAACGACGGGCGGGGCGAGGGTACCGGCATCGGTCTTAATATATTCAAGCTGTTGGTAGAAGAACAGGGAGGTAAGGTATGGGTAGATTCCCAGCCGGGCGAAGGCAGTACTTTTTACTTCCTGTGGCGACAGGGTTACTGATCACCCTTCTCAAAGATCCATAACCTGCCGCTCACCTGTTGGGTGCTAACAGGTAAACATGATACCAGCAATGTATTATGCTCCAGTTCCCAGGTCCAATTACGGATGGAGTTTTCGGGGGAAGAAAACAATTGCATCGCTTCTTTATCAATTGCCGCTATATTAGCCGCTTTATTCCGCAGCTGCATCATGGCATCCGAAAGTACGGCAGGGAGCTGTTCTCCGGGGCCGGACAGTCCAAGGAGGGTAGCGCCTTCCTGGTTTACCCATCCCGAAAATCCATCATTGTTAATGAACACCAGCGCATGCGGGATAGTATGCAGGATAGCGGCAAACCGGATGGCCACCCGCTGAAAGTAGATCTGCTGCTGGGATTGCACCAGTATCTCTTTCAGCCGTAAACGGATCGTTTCCATACAATCCAGGAAACCGGCATCAAAGGATGGCGACTCACTCCAGCCTAAAATAAGAAGGCTGTTATTCGGACTGGTATTCACCGGCATAATAACAGCAGACGATAGCGCCGGCATTATTTCTTTGAACACATTGTCTTTCGCCGGCGGAACTACACGCCAGTAGATGGTTTTAAAGCCATTTGCATACAACAGCTTTTTGATGGGCTCCGGGTTCAGCACCATCTCGTTCAGATGAAGGGGCGACGCGCATTTGACCTTAGCGGTTTCTTCGTCTTCAAATTCCAGTTGCAATGCGATATCCGCTTCCAACAGGTTTTTCACCAGGGAAATACTGAAGGCAAGGAAGGAGGAGATATGTTTTTCCTTATCCCATTTGCTGGTCTGGTTGATAAAATTCAAAGCTTTACGCTCCCAGTTACTCACAAGTATGCAATTAAAAAGATGAATTAAAGAAACGATTGAATGGCAGCTATTACCTCCTCCGGCGCCGAGATATGTGGAAAATGCCCTTCTGTTTCCACTTTGATGCGCCGGCTGTTAGGGATATGCGCCTCCAGGTATTCGCTCACTACAGCAGGTACAGCAATGTCGTTGGCCGTTTGCACCACCAATACGGGCAAAGTTACTTTGGACAGTACTTCCCGGTAGTCAAGATAAAAGATGGCTTTGGCTACCTGGATGGCAATGTCAGGACGGATATTTTCCAGCGAGCGGGCAAAGGAGGCGGCCAGTTCCGGCCTGTCTTCATTCCGCATAGCCAGCTTTGAAAAACCTGCCGCCCATGCATGGTAGTTGGCTTCCATTGCTTCAAAGAGGCTATTTAGCGCATGATGATCAAATCCACCGGTGTAGCCGTCTTTCGGATCATCCAGGTAGCGCGGGCTGGAGCCCAGCAGTACCAGTTTATCTATTATACCGGGATAGTGAACACTGGCGAGCAAGCCTGTAATGCCGCTTACTGAATGTCCTATAAAGGTTACTGAGCGAAGATCAAGTGCCTGTATGATATCAGCGGCATCCGTGACATAGCCATGGATAGACTCATAACGTTTTGGGCTATACGCTTTTTTATCCGCCTTGCCGCCACCTGCATTATCAAACAATACGATTTTATAGTCATGTTCAAATGAGGGAATCACCTTTGAAAAAGAAGTCTGGTCAATGCCAAATCCATGGGCAAAAACAAGCGTCTGCGGGCTGTCAGGATTACCGGTAACATGGATATTGTTTCTTTGAATGATGTCCATACTGCAACTGATATTTGAAATGATGAACTATAGCTGGTGAAAAGGTTATCCTGAGAAGCCGGATTTCTCCGGGGTGATTTATATGCCTGGAGCCACTGGCCGGGAATGTCACAATTTTCAAATATAACTAATTCCATCGAACTACGCGGAAGTTGTCCGGAGCGGATTTTGTCTTGGAACACTGATTACGCTGATTATAAAGATTACGCTGAGTTTTTTTGGATTTTTGAAGGATGGATATAGCGGGTATACTTCCCTCAATTTTAATTATTATCCAATTCAAAAAAAATAAAATCAAGGTAATCATTATAATCAGCGTAATCAGTGTTCCAAGACAAAATTCGCCTAATTCACTATCTTTGCGCCTTACAAAAAAAGGCATTATGACCCTGCAGCAAAAAGCATTTCTGTTTGACCTGAACGGTACTATGATCAATGATATGGAATATCACCTGGAAGGCTGGTATAACATGTTAAACAAGCTGGGCGCCAATCTTCCCAGGGAAATTGTAAGAAGCCATATGTACGGCAAAAATGAAGAATTGTTGGTACGTGTGTTCGGGAAAGATCATTTTACGGCTCAACAGATGGAGAAAATTGCCCATGAGAAAGAGGTCCTGTACCAGGAGGCTTTCAGGCCCCACCTGGAGCTGATTGCCGGGTTGCCTGCCTTCCTGGAGAAAGCAGCTGCTGCAGGCATTCCTATGGCGATAGGCTCTGCAGCCAATACTTTCAATATCAATTATGTGCTCGATAACCTGCATATCCGCCACTACCTGAAGGCAATTGTGAGTGCGGACGATGTAACCACCAGCAAGCCGGATCCGGAAGTTTTCCTCAAATGTGCGTCGGAATTAGGCGTATCGCCTGCCAATTGCATTGTATTTGAAGATGCGCCAAAAGGGGTGGAAGCTGCGCAGAATGCGGGTATGGAGGCCATTGTATTAACCACCATGCATACACGGGAAGAGTTTGCCGCCTACAGCAATATCAGGGCTTTTGTGGCTGATTATACCGATCCGGTGTTACAACAGCTGTTCGCATAAAGAAGGAATATTTCAATATAATTTCCAAATGTCGGCAGTGTACCATAAATTGCCGGGTTATATAAATAATTGCTGGTATGACACGTTATTCAGGGCAATCAAGAATGCTGGTAGCAGTTGACTGCATCATTTTCGGTTTCGACGGGGAAGAGCTCAAGCTGTTGCTGATCAAGCGCGGGTTTGAACCGCAGAAGAATAAATGGAGCCTGATGGGCGGATTTGTGCAGGCTGACGAAAGCTTTGAATCGGCTGCTGCGCGGGTATTACGTAAACTCACGGGCCTGGAAGGGGTATATATGGAACAGCTCTTTGCCTTTGGCGAGCCTGCCCGCGACCCGGTGGAACGCACTGTTTCCATCACCTACTTCGCCCTTATCGATATCAATCAGTACAAGCTGCAGATGAACGATGAGTATCATGCCGAATGGATTGCACTGGATAAACTGCCCGACCTCATCTTTGACCATACCGAAATGGTGAAGATGGCCCAGGAAAAGCTTCGTTATAAAGCGGCTATACATCCTATCCTTTTTGAGCTGTTGCCGCTGAAATTCACGATTCCACAGTTACAGCTGCTGTATGAAGCAGTGTATGACGTTACTTTCGATAAACGTAACTTCAGCCGCAAGGTATTGTCTACCGGCCTGCTGATCAAACAAAAGGATAAAGACAGGCTCAGCTCCAAGCGCGGCGCTTTTTACTTCAAGCTGGACAAGCGCAAGTACAACGCCAAGTTCAATGCTTTCCTGAATTTTGTGACAGATCCCGGCAACCTACGGTAGGTCTATCCAGATAGTCCCCTTCACCGGCGTATAGTTCAGCATCATATTCTCCTGGCTTTCGGGCCCCATCTGTGCAGCATCCTGGAACTTGGTACCAATGGGCGAAATGGCGCTCAGGAAGCCGATATCACCATCCGGGAAGGCCGGCGCAGTATTATTGTTGGCCGCCCCTGCCGGCGCCTGTGGCCGGAACACCTGTAAAAAAGTACCTTCTTTACCTGTATAAAAGGTGAACGCCTGTTCCTTTGTATAAAAAGTAGCCTGGTATACATTGGCATGATAACCTTTAAACTCCGGGTATTCCCAGCTTTCCCCGGTTACTGTATTGTTATAGGCTTTATACCAGCTGCCAAACAACTGGCCCTGCAGCCTGTTCTTCCACACCCGGTAAGGACCTTCACCGGTCCACGATAGTCCGGTTACCTTTTCTTCCGGGTAGCGGAATGTAATCCCGCTAAAGGCAGTTGCCCCTTTGATGCTATAGCTGTAATCCAGTTGTACCGGGACGCCCGGTTTGAAAATCCATTTAACATGAAGAAAACCATTGCCTTCGTACCGGGCGGCGATGAAATAACCGCTGGAGTCGGTACCGGAGCTGAACGCTTTCAGTTCCTGGGAAATGCCTGCCAGTACAGGGCCTCCGCTTAATGAGATCCTGCCTTTGGGCGTACGGATCTGCAACAGCTGCCCGGTAGTGCGACTGAAATAATAGGTACTTGTGCCATTGTTCACGGAAAGGGTATCATGATCCGTTACTATATCCAGCCGGCCGTTTATTCCCGGGAACTGCCGCACTACATGGGAAGGCGGTTGCAGCGGCCAGCTGCGGGTAATGATACTACGCCCGTAGCTGTCTTCTACACTAACATATAAAGCGTCAGCCTCCTGCCAGCCGTTGGGAAGTGACAGTTCCAGGAAGCCTTTGGTATGAGGCGCCAGATCCGGTGCAGTGATGCTGCCGGAGGTAATAGTGTCTGTTTTATAGTTTTTCCCGGGAGATGTAAACCGCAGCAGCTGCCACGTAAACCGGCACCGGGACAATGGCGTATAGTCGTAACGGTTCTCCACCGGGATACGGCCATTGAAGGTGTTGGGGTTTATAACGGGCAGGGATATATGTACCGGCGACCAGATCTGGCGAATGGCATAGAAGCTGCCCTCTTTTTCACGATGGGGGCCTACAATGCCATCCGGGGCGTGGTTGCCATCAGTGTCGATGATGCCGTTTTTATCCCTGCGTACCAGTCCTTCGTCACTGAACGCCCACAGGAACCCGCCGGCGCAGCGGGGATGCTGCAGCATGCGGTCCCAGAAATCGGCCAGGCCGGCACCCATGCCTCCATCGTAGAGGCCATGCATAAATTCGGTGGGCATATAAATATCCTGGTCGTAAAGACTTGAATTAACGATATAGTTGAAGTTGGGATAATGTTTGGTGTCTATACCTCCGTATCTTTCCCAGGGATGCAGTACCGGGCGCAGCTGCGGGTCGTACAGGTGATAGTCGCCATCCAGGGCGCGGTTAAAACCTCCTTCGTTGCCATTGTCCCATGCAATGATGGAAGGATGGTTTACATCACGCTCCACCAACTCCTTCACGAGCTTGCGGCCTACTACGGTATCGTATGCCGCCTGCCAGCCGGTAAGCTCATCCAGTACAAAGAGGCCCAGGGAATCGCATACATCCAGGAAGTGCTCATCCGGTGGGTAGTGAGACATGCGCACAGCGTTCATGTTCATATCTTTCATAAGGTTCACATCCAGGATGCTGAGGGCTTTGCTGAGCGTGCGTCCCGTTTCAGGCCATGCGCTGTGGCGGTTCACGCCTTTCAGTATTACTTTGGTATCGTTTACGTATATGCCATCCCGTGGTCTTATTTCAATGGTTCTGAAACCAAAGGGTTGAGTGATGCGGTGTATGGTTTGGTGATCTTTTTTAATTTCCACCACTGCCAGGTAGCGGTTGGGAAACTCCGCGCTCCAGGGGGCAGGTTGATTAATTTGTTGCCGCAACGTATAGGCGGCAGCGTGATGGGCGGCAGCAGGTACTGTTACAGCGGGCTGAACAGGCTTCCCTTCCATAGTTACTACCTGTGCGCTGAGTGAATATCCTTCCGGCAAAGGGGAAGTGGACACCTGCGCTGTAAAAAGTCCTTTAGCGGTGGCATTAATAGCTACCTGGTTAATATGGATCAGTGGCTTTACCTCCAGGAACACCGGCCTGTAAATACCACCAAGGATCCAGAAATCACCATTTCTTTCCGCCCGGTTTACTCCTGCATTTGCCGACATTTTGCTCACCTTTACTTCCAGGAGGTTGCTGCCATTCTTCAATAATTTGCTGATATCATACCTGAACCGGTAAAAGCCGCCCTGGTGTACGTCGCCTGCAAGGTGGCCGTTTATTTTTACCTCCGCGTCGGTCATCACGCCATCAAAAACAATATTCACCTGCCGCTCGCGCCAGTTGGCCGGTGCTGTGAAACGGTAACGGTAAAGCCCTGTTTCATCGGCTTTAACTTTATCATGGCCATAATTATAGCTGCCGAATCCCTGTTGTTCCCAGTTGGATGGAACGGGAATAGTGGTCCACTTTCCGCTGCGTTGCCCACCGGAACAACGGAAATCCCAGTTAACAGTATGGTCTTTATCTGTACCTGAAAGGTAGATGTATCTTGTTTCCTGTGCGAATGCTGTGTGCAGGCATAACATGCCCGCGAGCAGCAATACCATTCTTGCTGACATAACCGGAATTTTAAAATGCCTTTAAAAATATAAAAAAGAAGCGGATTTTGTCTGACGCGGATTTTGTCTGACTCAGGATTACGCTGATTTTACTGATTTTACTGATTTGTTTGATTTGATCATGTATGATTTTAAAGGATTCGGGAAGATATAGGCGGATAAAGTGAATCGCCTTCGGCGATATGGATTTTGTCTTGGAACACTGATTACACTGATTATAATGATTATACTTTTTAGATTTTGTTGAATTTGAATAAAAAAGAAAGGGAGATAGAAGCATTATTTGCTTTTATCTCCCTAAAATTTTTAATCCTTTAAAAATCAAAAAAATAAAATCAAATTAATCATTATAATCAGCGTAATCAGTGTTCCAAGACAAAATCCGCGGCGCACCAGCATTACTTACCAAAGCAAGTGAGCATCTTGTGGAACATCTCGTTGTTTTCATACACGCCGCGGAACAGGTTGGAGTTGGGACCGTAGGCAAATACCATTACGGGGATGCCGGTATGGTCGTTGGTAGCGAAATGGCCACGTAAAGTGCCCTGGGCGATATCCCCATCCATCAGGGCGAGGCCGCCGGTTTCATGATCGGCGGTAACGATCACCGTGGTTTGTTTGTCCTGGTCGGCAAAGCGGAGGGCTTCTCCCACGGCTTCATCAAAGTCGAGCATTTCCCGTACCAGGTAGTCCAGGTCGTTGGAGTGGCCGCCATGGTCTATACGGGAACCTTCTACCATCAGGAAAAATCCTTTGCCGGAAGCATTGAGTTGCTGTAATGCTTTTTTCAGCGCGGTTTTCAGGTAGTTGCCCCGGCCATTGCGCATAGAGCTGACTACTTTGCTGCTCAGGACCACCAGGGTACGGTTTTTCGTAGTGGCGTCCCAGTTATCCAGGCTATCGTAAATGCGGATGCCCGAGGAGGCTGGTTGGCGGCCAAAATCTTTTTCCAGTTGTTCCCTGCCGCCGCCTACGGCAAGATCCAGCTTGCTACCCAGCAATTGTTTTTCCAGTGTATAGGTGCTGTCACGGTCGGCAGTATGGCCATAGAAAGAAGCCGGTGTGGCGCCGGTAATTTCTTCCGTTACTATAACGCCGCTTCGGATGCCTTTAGGGGCAAGTATTTCAGGGATGACAGGGATGGGCACGTAGGTATTGTCCAGCCCGATGGCGCGGTTATGTGTTTTCACGCCAGTGCCCATGGCAGAGCCGCCTGCGGCAGAGTCGGTGTGGTAATTATCGGTCGATTGGGTTTTGGACAAACCCAGCTGTTTCATCTGGAATATATTCAACGCGCCTTTGTTGGCAGTATAGCCGGAAAACATCTCTGCGAGGCCGGTACCGTCGCCTATCATCAGGATCACATTTTTTGAGCGCACCTGTGTGGCATCTGAGGCAAAGGTGGGAGTGTATACTTCATGCAGGGGCATGTTGGAGGCGGTAGTGCGACTGGTATTATGGAGCACATCATACAATTCTTCCGGGTGGTCTGTACCGATCCAGTCGGCTCCCAGGTCCATCAGTTTGTAGTAGGTAGACTTGGTAGAAGGGGCGCCCCAGAAGCGGAAGGGATGTCCCTGCTGGTGCACTTTGCTGATCACGGCTTTTACTTTTTCCAGTTCATCCGGCACCAGTGTGCCTTTGCCGTTCCAGTGGCTGTAGGAGTGAAAATCCACGCTCACCATGGCAATGCGTTGCTGTAACGCTGCCGGGTATACGCTGTCGGGCCGGCCATCGAAAAAGAAGATAGGATCATACTTCTGCCAATCTTCCATAGGTGGCAGGTTGCCGGATATCACCAGTTTTACGGCGGATGGATTGGTATTGCGGTCAAAATAATTCCGGTAAGGTAGCAGCAGTTCCTGTAATGCCTGCAGGGTAGGAGTGCCGGCTGTTTTCAGGTCAATCAGCAACTGCATGGGCGCATTGCCTTCGTAGGGTTTGCCGTTGTAAAGGGAAAACTGCCGGAGCACTGGTTGCAGGTACATTTCCTTAAATGTGCGGAACGGTTGTATGGCAGTAGCATCATGCGCTACATATAAAACGCCGTTTTTAAGGTGCACATCTGCTTCAATAGATCCGAATTGCAGGGCAGCCGCTGCATAAAAAGGAGTGGCCCGCTCATAGTCGTTATGGGAGTGGGCCTGGGCCATCGTATACTGTTTTATTTGTGCAGATGCCCCGGCGGCCATCATTACACCGGATAAAAAGAACAGTGCTTTTTTCATTGTATGGTAAAAGATAGTTTTAAAGTTTCAGCGGGCAAAGGTGGTATAATCCTGTTAGCATGCAGCACCGTCCTTGTTTATCTTTATGTTAATTCCCGGTTGAAAAAATCGATTTAGTCAATACTTCCGGCATCATATCTTATTTACGCGGTAAGGAAAGTGGAATAAAGGAAAATGAAAAAACAGGTTAAACGTTGCCTGCGGGCAATAAAATTTGATGTGAGGAGCCCTGTGGCGTCAGAGCGTTCGCCAGTTCTGCACCAGTTCTTTCAGCTGGTTTTGTCCTTCCGGCCATTCACCCAGCCCGGATTCGCTGTTAATATGGCCTTTGGCGCCTGCATTTACAAAGCGGCTTTCCCAGTGCCGGGCAAAGAAAGCAGCCCTTTCCAGCGAGCAGTAGGGATCATTGGTGCTGGCAACAATAATACTTTCAAAGGGCAGTTTAACCAAAGGGATAGGCGTAAAGCCGGTGGCTTCCGGCGGGAAACCGGGCCTTTCTGCATCCGCCGGCGCTACCAGTAATGCGCCGCGTATCTTCCTGCCGGTTTGGCCAGCCCAGTGGGCCAACGCAATACAAGCCAGGCTGTGTGCAGCTATTACCACCTGCGGTCCGGCTTCGGCGACTGCTTTCTCTATTTGTGCTACCCAGTTGGCACATACCGGCGCATCCCAATCTGATTGCTCAATCCGTTTTGTTCCTGCTATAGACTGTTCCCATAGGGTCTGCCAGTGTAAATCACCGGAGCTCCCCAGCCCTGGCGCGGTCAGTACTTTAATTTCCATGACTTAGAGGCGTTGTGTCTTGAAAGGTAATAAAGAATCATCAAATAAGAAATTAAGCGGATGACGGAAGGGTGGACAATCAAAAAAATAGCCGGAGCTAAAAAGCACCGGCAACAGGTAACAACCAAAACAGCATTGATTAATACTGAGTATCCTGATTATTTATGATATATGTTATCGTTTTTATCATCTCTTCAAAAAAAACTATTAAAAGGCCCGGCAGGGAGATCCCCACCGGGGGCCATAATGTGGATTTTTAAAATACAAAACCCTTGCGCTTGAACAGCCGGAGATGATGCCTATTGCCACTCACGGCACCAGCGTCAGTTCATTGTTGTTCAGCCTGATAATATGATAAGTCGCGTTATTACCCCGGCAGGTATCTGAGCCGTTTATCCTAACCGTTTGCGTAAATGATCCCTGGATGGTAACGCCTTTATATATGTATGATTGTAAAATTTGTGTTGGGTGGTACCTCTGCATTTTCAAAACGTGTTACTTCAAAACGTGTTAAAACAAAAGTAAAGGGAGGTCATGAATCAGAGGGTACGGGTATGTTTTAGATATGGGGCGATTATGTTAAACCTGGTATCCTGAAGGTAGCAAATTGATTCAGGTAAGGATATTAAATGTTACACAACAAAATATCTTAAAACGGATATAAAAAAGGAAAGGTCGAAAGAATTCGACCTTTATTGCTAAAATTCCACGTTATGGCACTCAGGTCCATAAAAAGTTAATCAGCTAAAAATCCGGCATGCCGGTATATGATAAATGATATTTGCGGTTTTATGGGGATAGCCTGCTTCTTGCTATACAAAAGTAGGTGAAGGTAAAACGATTGTCAAGAAATTAGCAAACAATATTTAAAAAAAGATTAAAATCACCCCGGGACCTTATTTTTTTCTGCGGCTGGATAATTTCAGGAGAATGGGTTATAATCTTTAAAGATTATTGAGTACTTTTTTTGCCAATTCTGAAAATTCATGAAACGTATTACTTTATGTATGATGCTGTTGGCAGGAATGGGAATGACCGCTATTGCACAGCAACCGCCCGCAAAGGGGGGCACTGTAACGCTCGATTATTATTACAACAGCGAGTTCAGAAAGGATAAAGCCGGCAACCCGGAGAGGTGGCATTACATCTGGGGGGAAACAGATAACGGGGGAGTGTCGCTCTGGGGGCATATTTTCGACTCCCTGGGGGTAAAAAGGGATAGCCTGTTAACGGCGCCCACCGCGGCCAACCTGAAAAATACCGGTATCTACATTATAATTGATCCCGATACGGAAAAGGAGTCGCCCCGGCCTAACTATATGAATGAAAAGAGCGCCCGTACCATTTATGAATGGGTAAAAGCAGGCGGAGTGTTGGTATTGCTGGAGAACGATTCGGCCAATGCCGAATTTGAGCACTTTAACCTGCTGAGCGGGAAATTTGGTATTCATTTTAACGGGGATAGCCGTAACCGGGTGCAAGGGAGGAACTTTGAACAGGGCACTTTCCACATCCCTGCAGGGCATGAAATATTTTCTGCAGGAAGACAGGTATATATCAAGGAACTATCTACCTTAACCCTGAAAGCGCCTGCACGGGCGGTTTACAAAGACGGCGACCATGTGATTATGGCGGTGGCGGAAGTTGGAAGGGGAAAGGTATTTGCCGTTGGCGACCCCTGGTTTTATAACGAATATGTGGCTGGAAAGATCCTGCCGGCATCTTTCCAGAACTATGAAGCCGCCACAGACCTGGCTCAGTGGCTGATTAAAGCCGCCAATCGCTAACTGTTCAGGAAATTGATATTTCTCCGGATACCTTCAAATTTACTGCGCTTAAGAGGGGAATGACGGAAGATGTTTTTAAAGGCTTCTTCCGTCAGTTCTTCCCAGTCGCGGGTAGAAAAATCAAGGATGGCTGGCAGAGGCGTGAATGCCGCTTCCCGGTTGGCTTTGGAGAACCTGTTCCAGGGGCATACATCCTGGCAGGTATCACAGCCAAACATCCAGTTATCAAATTGTCCCTTCATTTTATCAGGGATCAGCTGTTCTTTCAGCTCTATGGTAAAATAAGAAATACACTTGCTGCCATCCACCAGGCCGGGCGCTACCAGCGCCTCTGTGGGGCAGGCGTCCAGGCAGCGGGTGCAGGAGCCGCAGTAATCGGCCACAGGCCCGTCATATTCCAGTTCAATATCAGTGATCAGTGTGGCAATAAAGAAGAAGGAGCCCGCCTGTTTATGGATCAGGTTCCCGTTTTTACCCACCCAGCCTAACCCGCTGCGGGCGGCCCAGGCCCGCTCCAGTACCGGCGCAGAGTCTACAAAGCCCCGGCCCTGCACAGGGCCGATACGTTCCTGCATCCGCAGCAGCATCGTTTTCAGTCGCGCCCTGATCACCTCATGATAGTCCTGGCCATAAGCATATTTGGAGATACGCGGGGCATCGGAGCGTTGCTGTTCGGAAGGAAAGTAGTTAAACAGCAGCGTGATCACCGACCTGGCGCCGTCTACCAGTTTGCGTGGATCTATCCTTTTATCGAAATGATTTTCCATATACTGCATGCTGCCATGCATTCCTTTATTCAGCCATGCTTCCAGCCGGCGCGCATCGTCGTCCAGCTGTTCCGCTTTCGCAATGCCGCAATGGTCGAATCCTAATTCCTTCGCCAGCTCTTTTATGAATAAAGTATGGGTCATCCGGGCAAAATTAGCATATTATTTATATCTTAGCCCCGCATATATATCCCATATGCCCGTTAACTGTATGCGCTATACCTTTGTTTTGCTGGCCCTTGTTGCCGGCTGTTTGTTCGCCCTTTCCACCTTTGCCCAGGATGGAAGCAAGATGAAATTTGGTAAGGTTTCCAAAGAAGAATTTGATGTTAAAAGATCAGAGAAGGATACCGGCGCGCACGCTATCATCCTGTCTGAGATCGGTTCTTCCATTTTTGAGTCGGATGGAAATGATCTGCGCCTGGTGTATAAAGTACACCGCCGTATCAAAATTATGGACAAGAACGGTTATGATGTGGCCACTGTCCGGGTACCCATCTACAAATCAGGCACATCAGAAGAAAAACTGCTCAACCTGAAAGCTACTGCCTATAACCTTGAGAACGGGGAAATAGTGGAAACGAAAATGGAGAGCAAAAATGTATTCAATGATAAGCAGGATAAGAACCTGCTCGTAAAAAAGTTTACCCTGCCCGCAGTAAAGGAGGGCACTATCATTGAATACGTTTATACTATTGCCTCGCCCTATTACCGGCATCTGCGCGCCTGGAATTTCCAGGGGCAGTATCCCCGGTTGTGGAGCGAGTACAGCGTGGCAATTCCCGAGTATTTCGACTATATGCTGATCCCACAGGGATATGAGCCATACGTGGTTAAAACCAAAACATTTTCCCGCTCCACCTTTACCTTCCGTAATGAATCGAGCGGATCCACCGGTCCGTCTAACCTCGTAACTGTTACGCCTTCTATAACAACTTACAAATGGGCATTGAAGGATGTGCCGCCGATTAATGAAGAGAGTTATATCACTACGATCGATAACTATATCAACCGGGTGGAATTCCAGTTATCCGCTTACAACTGGCCGGGAGAGCCCCGCAAGCCGGTACAGAGCACCTGGGAGGAACTGATGAAAGACCTGATGAAGGATGAAGACCTGGGCGGTGTATTGAATGCCAATAATGGTTTCCTTTCCGACCAGGTAACAGAACTGGTAAAAGATGCCAAAACCGATAAGGAGAAAGTACAGAAGATTTATGCCTGGGTACGCGATAATTTTACCTGTACAGATCACAGCGCATTGTGGATGGACAAATCGCTCAAAACCGTGTTTAATTCAAAGAACGGGAATGTGTCTGATATCAATATGCTGCTGGTGGCTATGCTGAAGAAAGCCGGCCTGTTTGCCACGCCGCTGTTGCTGAGCACCCGCGACAATGGATACGTATTCCAGTTTTACCCGCTGTATACTCACTTTAATTACGTGATTGCCGGTGTGAACCTGGGAGAAGAATACATTAAACTGGATGCCTCCAGGCCTCTTTTGGGCTTCGGGAAATTACCGGCGGAGTGTTATAACGGCGCAGCGCGCGCCCTGGATGATTTTGCCACGCCGGTGATACTGGGTGCCGATTCCCTGAAAGAGCAGCAGTTTACCAGTGTGATGCTTGGAAAAATCGAAAATGGCATGATCAGCGGAACTTTTATGCAACGGCCTACTTACTTTGGTTCTTATAAAATAAGAACGAAAGTAAAAGAAGAGAGTGCAGACGAGTTTTTTAAACAGGTGTCAAAATCATATACCGGGGATATAGAACTGGAGAATAAATCGATAGAGGATCTGAAAGAACTGGAATCACCGGTGATGGTGAAGTATGAATTCAAAATGCAGGTGGGCGACGGAGATGTAATATATATCAACCCCCTCCTGTCGGAGGCCTATAAGAGCAACCCCTTTAAGGCAATGGAGCGTAAGTTCCCGGTGGAGATGAACAGCGTATATGATGAAGTTTATTCCTTTAACCTGGAGGTGCCGGACGGGTACGTAGTAGATGAATTACCTAAATCTGCCATGGCCAATTATAATGAAAATGAGGGGCAGTTCCAGTATCTTATCCAGCAAACAGAAAACCGTGTACAGCTGCGTTGCCGTGTAAAATTGAACAGAGCCAATTTTGACCCGGAAGATTATGCCACGCTTCGCGATTTTTACGACCTGGTTGTAAAGAAAGAAGCAGAACAGATTGTCTTAAAAAAGAAAAAGTAAGTTATGGGCAAGCGCTTAATGATAAGTACCCTGCTGTTGCTGTCGGTGGTATCGCAGTCGGCATGGGCCGGCGACCCGGTCTACCCTGCAGGAACCATTCCTGATTCGCTGAAGAAGAATGCGCACCTTGTAAAAAGGATTGATGAGCAAACGGTGAAAGTGAATGATCTTACCGATATCCGCCTGGTGTCACATACAGTAGTTACCGTGTTGGATGAAGCGGGCGCGGAAGAAGTGGGCCTGGAGGCGTACTATGATAAGCTACGGGAAATCCGTTCCGTCAGTGGGGCATTATATGACGCCGATGGCAAGCTGCTGAAACGTTTGAAGCAAAGCGAGATCCGTGATGTGAGCGCCGTAGGAGATGGCAGCCTGATGTCTGACGCCCGAGCAAAGCTGCATAATTTCTATTATAACGTATATCCGTATACGGTAGAATACTCAATAGAAATGCGCTTTAGCACAATGAACTGGATACCGGACTGGCAGCCACAGGACAACATTTCAACCGCCGTGGAAAAGAGCCGGCTTACCATCATTTTCCCGGAGAACTATGAATTGCGTTACCGCAGTTATTGTTATGAAGGCAAACCGGTAACCACTTCAGAGAAAGGCAGCAAAGCCCTTACCTGGGAGGTTAACCAGCTGGCCCCTCTCAGGCATGAGGATTACCCGGTGGAATTATACCAGCGCACCCCCAGCGTTTTCCTGGCTCCAACAGATTTCGAGATGGGACGCTATAAGGGCAAAATGACCACCTGGAAGGATTTTGGAAACTTCATATACCAGCTTAACGAAGGCAGGGATGTATTGCCTGATAATATCAAAGCAAAAGTACATGAACTCACAGATGGTATCAGCAACCGCCATGAAAAAATCAGGGTGTTGTATAAATTCCTGCAACAAAATAACCGTTATATCAGTATCCAGCTGGGAATAGGAGGATGGCAAACCTTTGATGCAACCTCTGTGGCAGCAAATGGCTACGGCGATTGCAAGGCATTGTCTAATTATATGATGGCATTACTGAAGGAAGCGGGTATCAGGTCAAACTGTGTGCTGGTAAAAGCGGGAAGGGATGAGCATACATTGCCGGAAGACTTCCCCTCTTCACAATTTAACCATGTTATTCTTTGTGTACCGGATGCAAAAGACACTACCTGGCTGGAATGTACCAGTAATACAGTGCCTGCGGGTTACCTGGGATACTTCACCGACAACCGGCCGGTATTGCTGGTAGATGCGCAGGATAGCAAATTGATCCACACACCGGTGTATGGAATGGACTGCAATGAACAGTTGCGCCATGTAAACGCTGTTATTGATAGTACCGGGAATATTGATATAAAGGCCACCACTGTTTACAGCGGGCTTCAGCAGGATCATTTGCATGATATGCTGCATTCGCTGAGCCGTGAAAAGCAATTGCAGGTACTTCGTAAGGGATTGAATCTCTCCAGCTATGATATCAATGATTATAACTGTACGGAACTGGAAACACCGATACCTTCCATTGAAGAAAAACTGGGTATCAAAGGAAATAACTATGCAACGGTAACGGGTAAACGAATGTTCCTTGTCCCCAATATCCTTACACGTGGCGGCGTGAAACTGGAAGCAGACATTCCCCGTAAGTCGGATATTAAATTTGACTTTGCCTACCGCGATGTGGATAGCGTGACCATCACATTACCGGCGGGTTATAAACCGGAGTCGCTGCCGGCGCCGGTGGCCTTAACCGCTAAGTTTGGCAGTTACAGCGCTGTGGTGAGCATTAAGGGAAATACGCTGAGCTATATACGAAAAGTGGAAAGTAAAGCAGGAACATTTCCTGCGGCGGATTATCCTGAACTGGTGAAGTTTTATGCCACTATGCTCAGGTCCGACAGGAGCAAGCTGGTGCTGGTGAAAGAATAAGGGAAGGCGATCAAGCCTTCCCTTCGTATTTATCGATGTTATTTCTCGCGTACACTTACCGAAATGTGCCGGTCTTTTTTCCTTTCTTCTTCAGGTGCATCCGCAGCTGCCTTCGCAAACTGTGAACCATAGCCTTCAGCGCCAAGCAACTGTGCGGCGTTGGTATTGCTCTTCTTCAATGCGGTAACTACTGACTCTGCACGTTCTTTGGAAAGGCGGAGGTTAATGGTACTGTCGCCGGTACGGTCTGTATAGCCACCGATCTTTATTTTAGCCTTGGGGAAGGCTTTCATGATAGCGGCAATATTGCCCACCTGTTTCATACTTTCTTCTGTAAGCTCTGCACTGCCGGTTTTGAAGTTGAGATTATCAAAATCGAACCATACATCTTTACCAGCCGGGCGGCTGTTATCTTTAAGAAATACTACCAGCTGGTCTTCTATACCGCCTTTGTATGCGTCCAGTACAACCCCATCGGGCAATGTTACTTTGATGCTTTCACGGGTTACCACCGGACCGCCTTCAGTAACGGTCATAGTTGCTGAATCTGCCAGCTGGCTGGTAGTAACGCTGTCGGTGGCAGGAACGCTATCGCGTTTATTACCGCCGCAACCGCGCATCAGGTACCACAGCAGGATAATTGCCACCAGGATAAGCAGCAACGACCATATCCACCTGCTGCCACCGGATCTTGCTTCCGGCTTGATGTTTACAGCACCGCCGGTGGTGGCAGCCGTGTCCATATGAAGCAGGCTGCCTAATTTTTTACCGAGATCGCCGATATTGGCCAGGCCCAGTATACCGGCAATGTTTAAACCGCCTGGTATAGCGCCGAGTATTTTATCTTTTTGCGAATCAAGCAGTGAAAGGAAGGAGTTGGGAGAGAGGTTGTTTTGAGCTGCGTATTGCCCTACTGTGCCGAGTGTGGCCGGAGTGGCTGATTGCAGCAATGTATTGGCGGATGATTCCTTGATGCCGGCAAAGGAAGATAACATGCCGGTAATAGCGCCTACTTTGTCGCCGAACAAATTACGCAGCAGGTCGGCGCCTTTGCTGAGCAATCCCCCTGCGCCGCCCTGCAGCGCACCGGAAATGGCAGATGGATTGGCGTCGCCGGCTGCTCCTTTTACAAGGTCGAGCAGGCTGCCTGCGCTTCCGGAGGAGCCGGCCTTGTTGAGAAGGCCGGTTAATACAACCGGTATAATACCACTGATGGCTTTCTGAATGCCGCCTTCACTTTCTCCAAGTTGTGAGGAAGCCTGACTAACGACATTGCTGTTGAAGATACTTTTGGCGCTTTCCAGTAAATCGAAAGACATAATTGTAGGGTTTAGTGATGAAGAATCTGGTGACCAGTTTTTAATGCTAAATCATCCGGCCGTAAGCAGGAATGTACAGTTTGTACTTCAGGGATCTTTATAACAACGGAGCCTGCCGGGTTGTTTGATTCCCGTAAGAATAAACAGGCGGATATAAGTTTAAACACATAAAGCGATATTGGTAATATGTTGATTTTTAAAAAGATATGTGCATTGTGAGTGGTCGCTGCGTTGCCACTAATGACTCAGTGTATCCGATACCGTAACCGTTAACTTTTCCGGAAAATTCCGGCTGAACACTGAAGCTTCATGGCTTGCCGGCGGAAGATGCGGTCATGAATGGATCAGCGAAAAGGAACAACGGGTAAAAGAATAGAAGTAAAGCAGCGGTTTTAATGAAAAAATTGCAGTTACCTGGCTAGTTTTCTGCTAAAAATGCAGTAATCCTTTCTTTTATATGTCATAATTTCCGGAGACAGAACATTGGATCAGCATTTGTTGTTACCACGAGACGTTTGATAACATCAAAAAAGGAGAAAAACAAACAGATATGAACTTGAATAATTTCACTATAAAATCGCAGGAAATACTGCAACAGGCCCAGCAACTGGCCTTTAATAATCAGAATCAATCTATTGAAACCGGGCACCTGCTCAAAGCTTTATTAAATGATGAAGACAGCCCGATTGAATACCTGTTGAAGAAGAATGATGTAAATACTTCATTTGTAAACAACAAGTTAAATGAGCAGATCAATAAATACCCTCGTATAGCAGGCGGGGAAGGCGGACAAACGCTGAGCCGTGATGCCAATAACGCAATCCTCCGCGCAGGAGCGGCTATCAAAGAATTTAAGGATGAATTTGTAAGCGTGGAGCACCTGCTCCTGGGCATACTGGGTGGTAACGATGATACCGCCAAACTGCTTAAAGATGCAGGGCTTACTGAAAAAGGACTAAAAACTGCTATCAGGGAGCTCCGTAAGGGCGATACCGTGAATTCCCAAACTGGCGGTACCCAATATAATACCCTTCAGAAATATGCCAAGAACCTGAATGAAATGGCCCGGGAAGGAAAGCTCGACCCGGTGATAGGTCGTGATGAAGAGATCCGCAGAACACTGCATATCCTTTCCCGCAGGTCTAAAAACAATCCTATCCTGGTGGGCGAACCCGGCGTAGGTAAAACGGCTATCGTAGAAGGATTAGGCCACAGGATCATCAATGGCGACGTACCGGAGAACCTGAAATCAAAGATCATATACGCCCTTGATATGGGGGCTTTAATGGCAGGCGCCAAGTACCGTGGAGAGTTTGAAGAAAGATTGAAAGGCGTGGTAAAGGAAGTAGCAGAAAGTAATGGGGAGATCATCCTCTTCATAGATGAGATCCATACGCTGATAGGCGCAGGTGCTATGGAAGGCGCCATGGATGCTGCCAACATCCTGAAACCTGCCCTGGCAAGAGGTGAGCTCCGTGCCATTGGCGCTACCACCCTCAATGAGTACCAGAAATATTTTGAGAAAGATAAAGCCCTGGAACGCCGTTTCCAGAAAGTGCTGGTTGATGAGCCTTCCGTGGAAGATGCGATTTCCATTTTGCGCGGACTGAAAGAAAAGTATGAAAGCCATCACCACGTGCTCATCAAAGATGAAGCGATTATAGCTGCGGTAGAATTATCGCATCGTTATATAACAGACCGTTTTTTACCGGACAAGGCCATTGACCTGATCGACGAGAGTGCGGCGAAACTGCGGCTGGAAATGAATTCCATGCCGGAAGAACTGGATGAACTGGAAAGAAGGATCCGGCAGCTGGAAATTGAAAGGGAAGCGATCAAGCGGGAAAATGATGAAGATAAGTTACGTGAGTTAGGAGAAGAAATAGCCAGGCTGGGAGAAGAACGGAATACGTTCAAAGCAAAATGGCAGGCAGAGAAAGAAGTGGTAGACCAGATCCAGAACGCAAAATCAGCTATTGAAAACCTGCGGCTGGAAGCTGAACAGGCAGAGCGCAACGGCGATTTTGGACGGGTAGCGGAAATACGCTATGGTAAAGTAAAGGAACAGGAAAAACTGGTAACAGATCTGACAGAAGAACTGAATACAATATCGGCCAACCATAAACGTCTTCTTAAAGAAGAAGTAGACGCAGAAGATATCGCGGAAAACGTAGCCAAAGCAACGGGCATCCCGGTATCGAAGATGATGCAGAGTGAAAAAGATAAATTACTGCATCTCGAAGAAGAATTGCATCAGCGCGTAGTAGGACAGGATGAAGCCATCATAGCAGTATCCGATGCTATACGCCGCAGCCGCGCAGGATTGCAGGATCCGCGCAGACCTATCGGTTCATTCATCTTCCTGGGAACTACAGGCGTTGGTAAAACAGAGTTGGCGAAAGCACTCGCTGAATACCTGTTTGACGATGAAAACATGATGACCCGTATAGACATGAGTGAATACCAGGAAAAACACTCCGTGAGCCGCCTGGTAGGAGCCCCTCCGGGATATGTGGGATATGATGAAGGCGGGCAGCTTACCGAAGCCGTGCGCCGTAAGCCATACTCTGTGGTGCTGCTCGATGAAATTGAAAAAGCCCATCCTGATACGTTTAACATTTTGCTGCAGGTATTGGATGATGGCCGGTTAACCGATAACAAAGGCCGTGTGGTGAATTTCAAAAACACCATTATCATCATGACCAGTAACATGGGCAGCCATATTATCCAGGAAAATTTTGAAAGCATTAACGATACCAACAGGGAAGAGGTAGTAGATAAAACGAAAGATGAGGTGATGTCCCTGCTGAAACAAACCATTCGTCCCGAGTTCCTGAACAGGGTGGATGAGGTGATCATGTTCCAGCCTTTAATGAGAAATGAAATTAAGGGAATAATTAACATTCAGTTACAGCAACTGAAGGACATGGTAGCGAAAAATGGCATGATATTGGAATTTTCAGACTATGCGCTTGAGTATCTTTCTGTACAGGGTTACGATCCGCAGTTTGGTGCAAGACCGCTGAAACGCCTCATACAAAAGGAAATCATTAACCTCTTAAGTAAGAAGATACTTGCAGGAGATATTGATAAATCCAAACCGGTGTTGATCGATGTGTTTGATGGCGTAGTAGTAATCAGGAACAAGTAATTCTAAATACGACGATACATAGTTAACGATAAGCCCCGCGATTCTTCGCGGGGCTTTTTTATGTGTGGCCGGGTTTCGTTAAATTTGATCAGATCAAAACTTAAAGTATGCCGGGAGAAAGAGAAAGAAGATTTATGCAGCATGCCATTGCTTTATCGCGTAAGGGAATGGATAACGGCGATGGTGGCCCTTTTGGCGCAGTGGTAGTCCGGGGTGATGAAATTGTAGGGGAGGGATGGAACCAGGTGCTTACAGATACGGACCCCACTGCCCATGCAGAAGTGGTGGCCATACGGGAGGCCTGCAAAAAGCTGGGTACTTTCCAGTTGCATGATTGCGAAATATTTACTTCCTGTGAGCCCTGCCCGATGTGCCTGGGCGCTATATACTGGGCCAGGCCACAGCGCGTATATTATGCCAATACAAAAGAAGATGCTGCTGCTATAGATTTTGATGATTCTTTTATTTACCGGGAGATAGAGAAGGATCATGCAGAGAAAAAGATTCCGCTGATAGCGTTGCCTGATCCGGCAGCATTGGATGTTTTCCGGAGATGGAAAGAAAAAGGGGATAGGAAATTATATTAATTACCTTGGAGGGGAACGGATTCCCCTCCACTAATGTTTTACAGAAAAATGGTATGCCCAGAACAATGCGAGCAGTAAGAAGAGGATGCAGACAATAATAACGGCAAGGGATATATAATTTTCTGATTTTCTCCTGGTCCTGTAGCGTTTGTGTAATTTTTTAAGCAGGCTCCATTTCATTTCAATAATCCATCCGGGAATCTTGTCTTTATCTTTTATAGCCGCCAATCCTTCCAATGCATCGCTGCAAAGCTCACAATCAGACAGGTGCATTTCCACTTCATGTTGCTCTTCCGCAGACAGCTTGCCCTGCACATAGTCAAGCAGCTGCTGTTGCGTAGGACAGCCAGTAGTTACAAAGATATCGTTGAAATGCTCGTTCATATCACTATTGATGCAAATTAACTTTTGTTTGCGCGTTGTTGTTTTTCCAATAAAAGTTTCAGGTTCCTTTTCCCATTCTGAATATAGCTCTTAACCTGGAGGAGACTATACCCGGTTTGATCGGCAATTTCCTGATAGGATTTCTTTTGCAGGTAAAACAGTTCCACGCAGATCTTCTGTTCCGGGTTCAGCTGGTTCATAGCCTGGCCCATATTTTCCAGCAAGATATCCTTTTCCTGGTATACCTGCTTATCTTCGGGATCAGCGGCCATGCCGCTCATATGTTTGTCAGAAATTTCTTCCTTGTATTTCATATGTTTTTGCCGGAGCTGCATCAGGCAGTAATTTTTTGTTACCTGGTAAATCCAGGCCCGGAAATACTGGATCTCGTGCTTGTTGATGTCGGATAACATCTTGAGAAAGATTTGCTGCACGGCATCGCGGGCATCTTCTTCGTTCTTCAGGTATTTCATGCACATACCCAGCAAAAGCAGGGCGTAACGGTCAAACAGCACACCTATCCAATCACTGTTATTATCAGCTTTGAACCGTTGCAGCAGCTCCTGGTCTGTTAGTTGTTGTATATCTGGATTAGTCACAGGCTAATAAATAGAATGCTGCATATGAGATGCAGCACTTGCAAAAATCCATAATTATATTGATATTTTGTTTTTTACATACTATCCAATGCCTGCTGGGCGGCATTTTTCAGGGAACCGTTCATCCGGATCACTTCTTTGAACATCCGGCGCGCCTTGCCACCCTGGCCTTTGCTGCGATAGCAGATAGCGAGTTGATAGCGGGCCATTTCCACATATTTACCTGAGCTAACTGATTCTATCCTTTTGTACCTGTCGATGGCTTCGTTAAGATTGCCCTGTTGCTGGTATACCATTGCTGCTTTGTAAAGATATTCATCACTGTTTACTGCAGTTGGGGGCGTTTCTTTCTTAGCTGGTTCCGGTGGCGGGGCCTGTTCTTTTTCTTTAGGTTTCTGCTCCGGTTTGGGTTCCGGCTTTTTTTCCTCTTCTTTTGCCTTTGCAGCGGCTTTATCTGCGGCGTCCTTTTTCAGGGAGTCGGCTTGCTTTTGCAGCAGGGTTTGTTTCCTGATACTGTCTGCCGCCGCCTTTTTTTGCTGGGCTTTTAACGCTGCTGCTCTTTTCAGGGCGGCAGAATCAACATGAGCCGGGGTTGTTACCGGTTTTACTGTTGTTCCTGTAGCCGGGGCTGCGGGGGCCGGTGTTGTTACCGGATCATTCTGTGCGGCTGTAACCAGTGGAACGCCGGTGGCTACTTGTTCCTGTACGGAGTCTTTCTGCGGTAATGATGCCGCCATCACCCGTGCGGGAGGCTGGTTCCGCATATGCCCGCGCAACACATACACACTGCCAATCCCCAAACCAATAAAAGCAACGATCCAGAAATAGGTAAGCATATGTTCCTTGTTCCTTTCTTTGCGGGTGTATTGCGCTACCTTTTGTACGTGTGAAACAGGTTGTACGCTGTTTTGCACGTAGCGTTGAAGTTTATTGGTAAAGTCCTGGTATCTCTCGGTACTTTCTTCTTTCTCCAATGCATTCAATGCATCGTAGCATAGGTCGCAGTCGGTAAGGTGCTGTTCCACCAGGTGTCTTTCCACATCGGTCAGCCTGCCTTCCATATAACGGGGCAGCTGATCCCTGCTGAGGCACCGGATAGCAGAAAAGATCTTCAGTACTTTATCATTATTCGGTTTGTTACTTAACATATCCCTGGTTCATAAATAGCTTGGCAAGTTTTCCTTTGGCGGCTTTGAGTTGCGATCTTAATTTTTCGCGGGGAAGCCCCGTGGCAGCAGTAAGGTCGGCAAAGGATTTATTTTCGAGATAGAATTGCGTAATGAGTGCATTATCGTCGGCACTTAAGCGCTGGAGCGCCTGTTCCAGCCGTACAATGAGGTCCTGGCGGTCGATGATGTTGGTGGCGGCTTTATCTACCGTATTTTCGATATGCAGGAGATCTCTTCCGTCGCGGGATGGATAGAAGGGGGTATTCTTTTCAGGTTTCCCCATGTAGCCTTTCTGTATATGCAGGAGCCATTCACTGACTTTATAAATGGTTTGTGTTTTAAGGCTGGCGCTTAATCTTTGCAACAGGGTGGGAAAAACAACATTGGGGTCCAGGTTGGGTTGGTTGTTCAGATAGGGGATGGTAACAGCAACCAGTAAATGACTGTACCTGTCCATCAATACCCCTTCTGCCTCGCGGTCAAGTTGCTTCCTGGCGCGTGATATTAACTCCTTGTCTGATAAATTGGTTAACTGTTGTTGCATAAACTTATTACTTTATATTTACGTACAAAAGCAGAAAAAGTTCATTCAGCGCATAAGATTATTGAATAATAAAACGGATTTATACAATTAATATGCCATACGCCATTGTCATTGTGCCAGTTGCGCCATTAAGGAGTACTGCTTCACATAAAAGCGAGATGATTTCCCAGTTGTTGTGGGGAGCCGGGGTGGAAATCGTTGAAACGGCTGCCGACGGTTGGGTGAAAGTGACAAATCAATACGACGGCTACTCAGGCTGGGCTACGGCTGCTCACCTGGAACCGGTGGAGGAGGAGTTGTACCTGGCGCCGGCAACAGCTTATTTTCCAGGCTGGATAAACCGGGTTACTATGAACGGCAGGCTCATGCTGGTGCCATTTGGTTGCCTGGTGAAGGCCAACAGTGATACTTCCACGCAATGGGGAAATATTACGGTGAAATTTGAAGATAAACCGCTGCCGCTTACCCATACTGGTGTTACAGATACGGAGGCGATAAAAGGTGCTGCAATGCAGTTTTTGAACACCGGTTACCTCTGGGGAGGCGTAAGCGTGTTTGGGGTAGACTGTTCCGGCTTTACCCAGAATGTATTTAAACTATCCGGTATACCGCTTTTGCGGGATGCATATCAGCAGGCTACGCAGGGGCATATTGTCGATTTCCTGCAGGAAGCGCGCCTGGGAGACCTTGCTTTTTTTGATAACGAGGAAGGACGGATTACCCATGTGGGCATTTTGCTGAACGATCATGAAATCATTCACTCTTCCGGTAAAGTACGTATAGATCCGATAGACAATGAAGGGATCATCAATGCGGATTCGGGGCTACGCACGCATCACCTGCGTATAATAAAGCGGTATTTCTAAAGATCGCCTTCGGCGATGTACGCGGATTTTGTCTGACTCAGGATTAGGCTGATTTTATTGATTAGCCTGAGTTTTGTTTTGGGTTTTTAAAGGATCGGGAAGACAGGAGCAGATGGTTGATTAGGCTGATTAGCCTGACTTTTCTAATTATAGTTAAGGGAGATAAAAGCGAATATATCCGCTTCTATCTCCCTTAATCCTTTATAAAATCTCCAAAAAATCAAATCAAGCCAATCAGTAAAATCAGCCTAATCCTGAGTCAGACAAAATCCGCGTATCGCCGGAGGCGATACAATCAGCTTTGCTTGAAGATCTTGCGGTAGTCGTCAAAACTCTTGAGGATAATCTGCTTGGCTTTTTCCTTGTTCTGGAATTCTTCCACCACTACGGTTTTCTTTTCCAGTTTTTTGTACTCTTCGAAGAAATGACGCATTTCATCGATGAAGTGAGGAGGTAATTCTGTGATATCGTTGATGTGGTTCACGCTCATGTCATTGGCTGCCACCGCGATGATCTTATCATCCGCTTCACCGCCATCTACCATTTGCATTACACCGATTATTTTAGCGTCGATAATACACATGGGCACACATTCGATCTGGGAGATCACCAGGATATCCAGCGGATCATGGTCATCGCAGTAAGACTGTGGAATAAAGCCATAGTTGGCAGGATAATATACAGAAGAATATAAGACCCGGTCCAGTTTCAGCAAACCGCTTTCTTTATCCAGTTCATATTTAGCTCGGCATCCCTTTGGAATTTCTATAATTGCATTTACAACATTGGGCACTTCAGAGCCGGGACTCACACTGTGCCAGGGATTTGTCATCATAATAATCTACTTTACTTTAAGGTTTATTGTTCAATATTGGATTAATGTCGAAAAGTAAATAAGGTATTCACCTCACTTTTCATGAAGATATGGTCGGGTTTCCGGTAAGTAAAAACAGGAATAAGCCGCACATCCGCATCATTAATGCGTGGCAAAATTAAGGGAACTAGCCGTTAATAGCTAAAAATTATCCTTTCCTTTTTGTGCAAAATACAAAAGAGGGGATTATTCTTTAGCTTCCTGGCACCGTCAGGCCGTTGGCAGGTGCGCTGTCGGCTGGTACAGTAGTAGAGTCCAGGGCTGCATTACCACCGGTTTGGGGGGTGTAATTGGGGATGATGCTATCGAAGGTCAGGGAGATTTTCCACTGGCCGTTTTCTTTCACCATCTGCAGGACTTCTTTCTGATGGGCGGAGGAATTGAGTATAGTAACCGCTGCTTTGTCGCCGTTCTCTTCGATATTAACTACCTCGATGTGGGCGTTTTTGATTTTTTCTCTTTCAGCACCGCTGCGGCGGCCGTCAAAGATGGCATAGATCTGTAGTACCTGTTGGGATTCTTTTGTGGCATAATCCCTGGCCTGGTCGTAGTTCGAATCCTGAATCGCATGCATAAACGCCAGCGCCACCTCTTCCGGGGAAGCCCTTTTCTTACAACTGCCTAACAGCAAAGTTGTAATCAATGCCAGTGTCATGATTCGAAAAAAATTGGTCATGCGGTCGATAAATTATAATATATCACAACAAAAATAGGGGTAAACTTCAATACTGCAAAGTCGATCAGCTATAGCTCAGCACATTCACAGGCTTCAGAACTGAATGTTTCCCTTGGATAAAAACAGGTGAACTTACGGCAATCGCCGTTAACAAAGAGTTAAATATTCAGATTATTGCTATTTTGATATCTGGTTACCGGCCTGGTGGCTGCTTTGCGGCCAGGCAGATAACCGGATATCAAAACAGGCAGGATATTAAAATGCCTTATTTTTCTTTATTGGCTTCATAAGCCTTGATGATGGCTTTTACGAGGCGGTGTCTTACCACGTCTTCCTCATCAAGTTCCACATGCCCGATACCATCGATATTACGAAGAATACGGGTAGCCCTTTCCAGACCGGATTGCTGATTTTTGGGTAAATCTATCTGTGTAAGGTCACCGGTAATGATGGCCTGCGCAGATGCGCCGATACGGGTTAGAAACATCTTGATCTGCAGATCGGTGGCATTTTGCGCTTCATCGAGGATAATAAAGGAATTATCCAGGGTACGTCCACGCATATACGCCAATGGTGCAATTTCAATGACGCGGTTGGTCATGTAGTAACTGAGCTTTTCAGCGGGGATCATGTCATCCAGCGCATCGTACAATGGCCGCAGGTATGGATCGATCTTTTCTTTGAGATCTCCGGGGAGGAACCCAAGGCTTTCGCCTGCTTCCACCGCAGGGCGGGTTAGAATGATCTTTTTGACTGCCTTGTTTTTGAGAGCACGAACCGCCAGGGCTACGGCGGTATAGGTTTTACCGGTACCGGCAGGACCTATAGCGAAAATGATGTCGTTTTTTTCCGCCAGCGCCACCATCTTTTTCTGATTGGAGGTACGGGCCCTTACGGTTCTGCCGTTGGGTCCAAACACCAATACCTCATTGGGATTACGCTCGCTGAAATTGTCGACTTTGGTGCCTTCTTCATCTCCAAGAATCTGTTCAAAATAGTTCTCCGTCAGGTTCCCGTTCCGCTCCAGGTATTTAACGATCTGACCGATTTTTTCCTCCGCTGTAGCCACTT
This sequence comes from Chitinophaga sp., assembly GCF_036569185.1. Lineage (GTDB taxonomy): Bacteria > Bacteroidota > Bacteroidia > Chitinophagales > Chitinophagaceae > Chitinophaga. Next base: position 41,112 of record NZ_DATCRD010000026.1, on the reverse strand, counting down.
CTTCCGGTGCCCCACTCAATTTTAACTGGGTACCCCTGGACAGGATCTTAAGCAATGGGAATTTCTTTTTCAGCAGATCGAGCTTTCCGTTGTTAACGCCGAAAAACTCAATGGGATTAATACTGTCTAAATTGATAATGGATTCAGTCAATGATTCTAAGGTTTAATTGTCCAGGAAATGATCGGTATTTTTCAATCCGAATATATTTAAATCTTGTATAACCTGGAAGACGCAATTGTTAAGCTATCACTAATTCTGTACCCGTTCGTTTGAAGGCTTCTGTTTTACCGGCAATACCTTTACTGCCCAAAACCAGGATACGCCACCGGTGTCATCAACACCCCGGTAAACCACCATCTAAAAGAACTCAAAGAACAGGCAGCGAAGTGTAAGCTGATACAACTCCCGGTAAGGCTGTTGCGGCAACAATTACGCCAAACCCTTTTCCTGAGCGGTTATACACAACTCTCTTACTTTATCAGGATTACGATGAACAGCTCCCATCTTTTTATTTTCAATACCAAAATACTGCAAATGCTGCTGTAACGCTTCCATTATTGGTTGCCACTCTCCGAACCCATGATAATCAGAACTTCTTCTGATAATATTTAAATAATAATAATGTAATAAGTTATCCCAAAGATATTGATCGTTTAACAATTTCAGAAAACTGAAAATCCACAACAGGTGGATAAATGATCCAACCAATTCACTCCTTCCCTTGTTAATGCCACATTTATAGTGAATTGACCTTTACCCAACATTTTATTACTTTTACCTGTCCGATAGTGTTTTTTATGATATAATGCCTACTTTAGGTGTTTCCGGTCACAACGATTTTAGATTCTGCTATCATATGAATGTAGTTATGCTGGAACAGCATTACAGCCACTTACAGCATCTTGAAACCGCTATTAATGCCTTTGCACTCTCTGTTACCATAGATGCGGCAGGAGGGGTAACTGCGGTGAATACGCAGGTGATAGCTGCATTGCAGCCGTTGGAAGGACCGTTTACCGGCAAACCGTTTACCGCACTCTTCCGGCCCGCTAACACGGAACACTGGCAAGACCTGTGGAAGACCCTGACGGAAGGAAAGCCGGTGCAGGAACAGCTCTGCTTTTTTATTAACGACACAGATACGCCATTGTGGCTGGAAGCAGGCATCAACCCCTTCTTCAGCGAAGCGGGCGCTTTCACACACTGCATACTTATAGGCATCGATATCACTGCCCGCAAACTTACTGAAATCAAACGTACACGGAATGAAGCCTACTACGGCCAGGTACTGGAAAACCTCCCCCTGGGGTTACAACAGTTTTCCCCCGAAGGCGATAACATGGATATGAACAGCCGGCAACGCCAGATCTGGGGCGAGCATCACGCTTTCTTCACCAACCCGGATTATAAATGGCTGCAGGATCCTTTCTACCGGCTTAACGGCCTCGCAGGAATGTTTGAAGAAGCCCGTAAAACAGGGAAAACCATCAAACGCGAAATCCTGCTCAGCTATGAGGAAAAACACCACGAGAACATTACCAGGCTGTATCCCGTATACTTTGAAGCTACCATATTCCCGCTTACAGACCAGCAGCGGAATATGGACAATATCTTCCTTATACTGGACGATATCACGGAAAAAAAATTATCAGAGCTTAGCCTGCAGAAAAGCGAAAGGCTTCTCGACAATATCATCGAGAACCTTCCGATCGGTTATATCCAGTTTGATAATTTTGGCTTTATCCGGCGGATCAATCAAACACAACGCTTTTTCTTTAACTCGCCACACCCTGCCGGCAGACAGCCTTTTAACGTAATGAACGATCAGCTGGCCACCATGTTTGAACTGGACAAACTGTTTGTACAGGCGCTGGAACAACATAAATCGCTGAGGGTGGAGAAACGGATCGATTTCTCGCAGGACAACCGCTGGACCACCGTAGGAAGGGAGGTGTATCTTGACCTCACCGTGTTCCCCGTGGTAGAGCCGGTTGACAAGGAGATGATAGTGGTAGCGCTGGTGAATGATATCACCGACAAGAAACTGCAGGAGCTGGAGATCAAAAAGAACCAGGAGTTCCTGCAGCAAACAGGCACCCTCGGCAAAATAGGAGGCTGGGAACTGGATATCGATAGCGGCAAAGTGCGATGGACCGACCAGTCGTACCACATCCACGACTGCCCGCTGGATACACCTGTTGACCTTGAAAAGGCAATGACCTACTATACCGCTGAAGCAAGGGCGCAGCTTGAAACGCTGATGCGGCAATGCATTGAAACAGGGAAGCCATTTGATGCGCAGCTTACCGTCACTACCTCAGGTCAACAGGTAAAAAGGGTACGGTCCATTGGGCAGCCGGGTTATGTAGATGGGCGGCTGGTGCGTATGTATGGAGTGATACAGGACATCACCGAACAACTGGAGATCAGGGATGCGCTTACCCGGAATACAGAGCTGATGCGGCTTTTCTTTGATACCATTGATATGGGGTATGCCGCTATGGAGAAAACAGGTAGCCTGAATTTCCTGAACCGGAAGGCGGAGAAAATGATAGGGCACCCCGTAGCCATGGGCAGCAATATTTTCGAGGAGTTTCCACGGCTGAGCGGTACTGTGTTCTATGCAAGGCTGCAGGAATGTATCCAGCAGCAGGCCTCGCAGTCGTTTGGTATCTATTTCCCCGGGGTCGACAAATGGTACGACTTCCTGCTTACTCCCATGCAGGATGGGGGCATTTCCGTGTTTATGCGTGATATTACCGACAGCCGGAAAATGCAGAAGGAGCTCAGGAAAGCGAACGATCAGCTGTCGAACCTGAACAAGAACCTGCTGAACCAGAACAAGCAACTGGAAGATTTTGCGCACATTACCTCCCATAACCTCCGGGCGCCCATTGCCAACCTGAAGGCTTTGATGCAGATGCATAATGAAGCTACCGCCCAGCAGGAAAGGGATCTTTACCTGGGGATGGTACATGAGGTGATCAAAAAGATTGATGAGACGCTGAACGACCTGGTAGAAGTAGTGCAGATCAGGAAGGATGTGAATGTGGAGAAAGAGAAGCTGTTGTTTGCCGACAGGCTGCAAAAGGTAAGGGATATTTTACTGGTAGATATTGAAACCAGTAATATCAGGATCACCTATGATTTTGACGAGGAGCCGGTGATTGAATATCCGCGGGTGTACCTCGACAGTATCTTACAAAATTTTATTACCAACGCGATCCGTTACCGCTCGCCGGAACGTACGCCTGCATTACATCTGCGAAGCTGGAGGGAAAATGATAACATTATCCTGAGCGTGCAGGACAACGGGGTGGGGATAGATATGGAGCGTTTTGGCAACAAGCTTTTCGGCTTCCGTAAAACCTTTCATAAGAATAAGGATGCGAAGGGGATTGGCCTGTTTATCACCAAAACGCAGGTAGAAGCGATGGGTGGCAGTATAAAGGCAGAAAGTCATCCCGGAGAGGGAACCAAATTTATTATTACTTTTAGGTCAGAATAAACCCCCTTTATGAAGTTAATCAATACGATTTTTATTGTAGATGATGACCCGATTCACCAGCAGATTGCGAAAATCATGATTGAACGTCAGGCTATCAGTAGTCATATCCGCGTATTTTCGGATGCACAGGATGTACTGGATTTTCTCCGTGAAAATGCGGGAGATGTGCAGGCCTTACCGGATCTTATTTTGCTGGATCTCAATATGCCTGTGATGGATGGATGGGAGTTCCTGGAAGAATATGCCGAGTTCCAGGATCAGTTACCGAAGCAGATCAGGATTTTTGTACTGACTTCGTCTATTGATGAAAAAGACAAGGAGCGGGTAAACGCTTACAGTTTTGTTACCGGGTATCTGACGAAGCCCTTGTCAAAAGAAATTATTGCGCACCTGTCTTAAGCAAATGAATGGTTTTTGCAGGATCGGCAGCCGAGAAGATAGCGCTGCCGGCCACCAGTACATTGGCGCCTGCCTGGATGAGCTGCCCTGCGTTATCTGTGCTGATACCGCCATCTACTTCAATGAGCGCATGTGCATGATTGTCTGTGATCAGCTGCCGCAGCTGCCTGATCTTCTGATAGGTTTGTTCAATAAACGTTTGTCCGCCGAACCCGGGATTCACACTCATGATCAGCACTACGTCTATATCCCGGATCACGTTTTCCAGCATTCCAACCGGCGTATGAGGGTTTAATGCCACACCTGCCTTCATACCCAGGCCTTTGATCTGCTGGATATTCCGGTGCAGGTGGATACATGCTTCAAAATGTACGGTGAGTATATCTGCCCCGGCCTTTTTGAAATCTGCCGCGTATTTTTCGGGTTCTTCGATCATGAGGTGCACATCGCATGGTTTCTGTGCCTTTTTCTTTATCTGTGCAATTACGGGCAGGCCGTAGCTGATATTGGGCACAAAACGTCCGTCCATTACGTCGAGATGGAACCAGTCGGCTTCGCTGCGGTTTACCATATCCACTTCTTTTCCCAGTTCGAGGAAATTCGCTGCCAGTAAAGATGGCGCCACTAAAACAGGTTGTTGTTCCAAATGCTCTATTTTTGAATGATGTAAATTTAAGTAATTACCGGCTCAATCTTTTAAGTGCAGCTTTTGCTTCGCTGAAATCTTTCTTAAAGGAAGCTGCTTTTGTATAATCTTCCACAGCCGGTTTTATATTGCCCAGTTGTTCCTGTGCGGTAGCGCGGTAATAATACGCCCAGGCATCCGTCGGGGCTGATTTGGCTGCGAGGTTATAATAGGTGTAGGCCGTTTTCCAGTCTTTTTTATTGCTGTATATTTTTCCAAGTGCCAGGTAGGCCGGCTCAAACCCGGGGTCTGCTACTATACATTTATGATAAGCGCTGAGCGCTGCAGGCTGGTTGCCCAGTTCTTCCTGGAACTGCGCCGCTTCATATAAAGGGTAAGCGTTGGTGGTGTCCTGTTGCCATGCCTGCTGGTAATAATCGAGGGCGGCGGTTGCTTTCCTGGCCCGGAGCAGGTCGCCCAGCTCCATCACGGCTTCAAACTCGGGTTGATTGCCGGCGGCGCGGATCGCAGCGGTGAGATGATGTATAGCCGTGGTGGTATCCTGTTTATCTTCCGCCATGCGGGCTTTCAGGTAGTATGCTTTATCGCGGGCGTCTGTCGTTTGTGCGAGCACGTTAGCAATGCTGTCTGCTTCTGTGTATTGTTTATTTTCCACGAGGGCGGTGGCCAGGCGGTATTGCAGGTACGTATAGCCGGGAGCGGTAGTTAGCGCCTTCCTGAAATTGGCGGCGGCTTTTTGAAAGTCGTTCACGATCAGGGCAGCTTCGCCGGCGCCGGCCCAGTAATCGGTGTTCCCCGGCGACAGGGAAGCCGCCTTTTCAAAGTCGGCCTGCGCCAGGGCAGGATTGGTATTAAACAGCAGCAGTGCGCGGTGGTAATACAGGTCTGGATGGTCGGGAAACCGGGAAATAGAATCCGTTACCGGCCGGATGATATCGCTGTACAACGCAGAGTCGGGGCGACTGGCAGCTTGCTGCTGCCGGGTGCCGGCATTGTTACATGCCTGTGCACCCGCAAATAACAGGAGGATAGGTAAATACTTCATACTGGCGCCAAAACTACAGAATCCTTATTGCATTAACCAGTTTTTGAAAGCGGGATAGTCGGCCGCCAGCAGGGTGGCTTGTTTTTCTTTACTGTATAAAGACATCACTTTTGCGGGCGTATATATTTCTTCCCGTATAGATTTAGGGGCGGTATCTTCAAATTTTACCGGGTGGGCGGTTTCCAGGAAAACGCCTGTCAGCTCCGGGGAACGTTCCAGGTAGCGTTGCAATCCCATGAAACCTACGGCGCCGTGGGGATCCAGCATATAATGATTTTCCTTCCACACCTGTTCCATAGTCTGCGCGGTTTGTTTATCATTAAAGCTGTAAGCGGTCAGTTTTTCTGCGAGAGAAGGCAGGCTGTTTCCAAACAGTTCCAGGATCCGTACAAAGTTGCTGGGATCTGCCACATCCATGGCGTTGGAAAGCGTAGGGAGTGCTTTGCCTGGTTCATATTTACCGCTTTCCATAAAGCGGGGCACGGTATCATTGATATTGGTGGCCGCTACAAAGTGCGCTATGGGCAATCCCATAGCGGCTGCCATCATACCTGCGCAGATGTTGCCGAAGTTACCGCTTGGCACAGAGAATACCAGTTTGGGATGTGCGGCTTTCATTTGTTTATAGGCCAGGAAATAATAGAACATCTGGGGCAGCCAGCGGGCCACATTGATAGAGTTGGCGCTGGTAAGCGGCCGGCGGGCCTGGAGCTCACTGTCCAGGAAAGCGGTTTTCACCAGCTGCTGGCAGTCGTCGAAGGTGCCTTGTATTTCCAGTGCATGAATATTATTACCGAGGGTAGTGAGTTGTTTTTCCTGCAGGGTGCTTACCTTATTGGAAGGGTAGAGGATCACTACTTCCACGCCGGGCACGTTGTAAAAGCCGCTGGCCACTGCACCGCCGGTATCGCCGGAAGTGGCTACCAGTACGGTTACCGGTGTAGTGCTGTTGCGGCGGAAATAGCCGAGGCAGCCGGCCATAAAGCGTGCGCCTACGTCTTTGAACGCAAGGGTAGGGCCATGGAAGAGTTCCAGTGCGTAGGTATGACCGGTTACTTTTTGTACCGGGAAAGGAAAGTGTAAGGTGTCTGCTACTATCTTTTTTAATGCTTCTTCGGGTATTTCGTCGCCTATGAACGGGCGGATTACTTTTAGTCCGATTTCGTGGTCCGTATATTGGTGCAGGTTAGTAATGAAATCTTTGTCCAGTGCCGGTATCTGTTCGGGGAAATATAATCCTTTATCGGGCGCCAATCCCTGTACTACTGCTGTTTCGAAATTTACCTGGTGCTGCTTGTTCTGTAAGCTGAAATACTGCATGAATAAAACGTTGTTAATTAGTTAGTCAATCACTTTTACACCGGCGGTGTTAATCTGGGAAACGTAGATTTTATAATCCACGCCAAGTGGTGCGTAAACGCTATCCATCGTAGCCGCTACTTTGCGGGCATTTTCTTCTCCTTTGCTGAGCATAAAAACAGAGGGACCGGAACCGGAGATACCGCCACCGAGGGCGCCGGCTTCTTTGCATTTCAGTTTCAGCTCGTGAAATGCGGGGATGAGGATGGAACGGATAGGTTCCACGATCACATCTTCGAGCGAGCGGCTGATCAGGTCATAATCATCCTGGTAAAGTGCTGCTACCAGTGCGCCCACGTTGCCCCACTGACGGATGGCATCTGTCATGAGCACTTTTTGTTTGAGTATTTCGCGTGCGTCCGAGGTTTTTACTTCTATCTGCGGATGTATAACGGTGACCCATAAATGTTCCGGCGTATGAAGGGTGGTAATGTCGAGCGGGCGGTAACTTCTTACCAGTGTGAAACCGCCGAGGATGGCGGGAGCCACGTTGTCGGCATGTGCAGAGCCGCAGGCCAGCCGTTCTCCTTCCATGGCAAACCTCACCAGTTGTTTTTTGGTAAACGGTTCTCCCAGCAGGTGGTTTACACCTACTACCGCGCCGGCGCTGCTGGCGGCGCTGGAGCCGATACCGCTGCCGGGATGGATCTTTTTGAAGATCTCTATTTCTATACCGGTATCCGGCTGATCATATTTTTGAAGGAGCGCCTGAACGGCAACACCGGCAACGTTACGCGATGTTTCCAGGGGGAGGTCTGCACCGTGGATAGCGGTGATGCGAACACCCGGCTGGCTGCTCTTCCGGAGGATCATTTCATCTCCGGGCGCATCCAGCGCCAATCCTATTACATCAAAGCCACAGGCTACATTGGCCACTGTTCCCGGCGCAAATACTTTTATACTGTCCATATCACCTTTAAGTTAGTTTAATTTAATAATTGATTGTCAGGATTGCAACTGAATTCATGGAAAGTTTACAGTCTTGCGCTCCGGATGATGTCCGCAAATATGCCGGAGGCAGTAACGTCTGCACCGGCGCCGGCGCCTTTTACGATCAGTGGCTGGTCTTTATAGCGGCTGGTAGTATACAGCACGATATTATCCTTGCCTTCCAGTTTAAAGAACGGGTGATCCGGCGCTACGCTTTGCAGGCCCACAGAGGCTTTACCATCTACATAGCGGGCTACAAACTTCAGGCGTTTACCTTCTGCGTCTGCGGCTTCGCGCAATCCCTGGAAATGGCTGGCATGTACATCCAGCTCCTCGTAGAAAGCGGGCACGGATGGTGCATTGAGGCATTCATCGGGCAGGAATGAGTAGTTGGTGATTTCATCCATTTCAATAGCGGCGCCGCTTTCGCGGGCAAGGATAAGGATCTTCCGCATCACATCTTTGCCGCTAAGATCGATGCGTGGATCCGGTTCGGTGTACCCTTCATCCTGTGCAGCTTTCACTACTTCACGGAAGCTGGTGCCATTCAGGAAATGGTTGAACACGAAGTTGAGGCTGCCGGATAACACGGCTTCTATGCTGTGTACTTTGTCGCCGCTGCGGATCAGGTCATTCAGTGTATTGATGACCGGTAGTCCTGCTCCAACATTGGTTTCAAACAGGAAGGAAGCATTGTATTTACGGGCGAGGTCTTTCAGTTGCTTATAATACGCGTAATCGGATGAGCAGGCAATTTTATTGCAGGTCACCACGGAAATGCCATGCTGCAGGAATTCGTGGTATACGGCTGCAATGTCGCTGCTGGCGGTATTATCCACGAATACGCTGTTGCGGAGGTTCAGGTTTTTGATCTGCTGCACAAAATCGGCCGTGCTGATATGCGGGGCATGTTCCAGCTGTTCGCGCCAGGTACGCAGGTTGATGCCGGTATCGCTGATGAGGGTATGCCGGCTGTTGGCCAGTCCTGTAACCCTGATCTGAAGGCCGAGTTCATGCTGGAGGTAATGTTGCTGTTGTTCCAGTTGTTCCAGCAGTTTGCTGCCCACGTTGCCGGCGCCGGCGATAAAGAGGTTCACCTGTTTGAGCGGAGTTTCAAAAAAGGTTTCGTGCATGACGTTCAGCGCTTTTTTGATATCGGCTTTGTTGATTACAGCGGAAATATTTTTTTCGGTAGATCCCTGTGCAATGGCTCTAACGTTAACACCGTTCCTGCCCAGGGTACCAAAGAGCTTACCGCTGGTACCATGATGGTTCTTCATTTTATCACCTACAACAGCTACGATGCAGAGATCCTTTTCCACCAGCAGGGGCTCAATGCTCTTTTCGCTTATTTCCTGCGAGAACTCGCTGTCCACCGCGGTTTTGGCTTTCAGCATATCTGCTTCATGAATGCCAACGGTGATAGAATGCTCAGAAGAGCTTTGGGTAATGAGAATAACGTTGATGCGTTCCCGTAGGAGGGATTCGAACAGCCGTTTGGAAAAGCCGGGGATGCCCACCATACCGCTTCCTTCAAGGGTGAGCAGTGCAATGTTAGGGATGCCGGAGATACCTGTTACCGGGAAGCTGCGGTCGGCGCTGTCCTGTATAAGGGTGCCGTGATCTTCCGGGGCAAAGGTATTTTTGATCCAGATGGGAATGCGTTTACTCATTACCGGCTGGATGGTAGGAGGGTAGATGACTTTAGCGCCGAAGTGCGACAGCTCCATTGCTTCTACATAGGAGATATGCGAGATGGGAATGGCCTGTGACACGATGCGCGGGTCGGCGGTCATCATACCGCTTACGTCTGTCCATATATCGAGTACGGAGGCATTTATCGCAGCGGCAATGATAGCGGCGGTGTAGTCGGAGCCGCCACGTCCGAGAGTAGTGGTTTCGCCATCGGGGGTAGCCGCTACAAAACCGGGGAATACTACATAGTCGGCGGGCGACTGTGCAAAGAACTGTGTAATATGGTGATTGGTGGCAACAAAGTTAACGGCGGCGTGGCCGAAGTTGTTATCTGTAACGATCAGCTCGCGGCTGTCTTTACAGGAAGCGGCGAAACCCTGCTGTTTTAATTTTTCGGCCACTATTACGCACGACATGAGCTCGCCGTAGCTCATTATTTTATCGAGGGTACGGGGACTTAGTTCCCCCACCTGGAAGATCCCATCGCAGAGGTTTTCCAGTGCATTGAGTTTTTTCTTCAGCTGGCTGATTTGCCCGCTTTGCGCGGTAATAGGGAATAGCTCGCGGATAGTATCCAGGTGACGGGCTTCAATTTCCTGGATCACATTTTTATAATCTTCGTTGCCTTGTTCTGCGAGTTGTCCGCAGCGTATAAGCTTATCCGTTATTCCGCCGAGTGCAGACACTACGATCGCATATTTACCGGCAGGTTTATATTGCTGGAGGATTTTGCAAACCTGTTCTATTGCTTTGGCGCTTCCCACTGAAGTGCCGCCAAATTTTAATACTTGCATATGGAGAATTTATACGTAGATAAGTCCGGGCCCTCCCGGTTATGTACCACCCTTGTGGTCGTTGGATCATATGTGAAAACTAACCCCGCAGTGGGGTTGTAATGGTGGTGGTCGTGGTCGCCATAGTGCCCGCTATCCGCCTGGAGGCAGAAACCGAAGAGAACTGGTATGTATAAAACGGTATCACTATTGAAATATGACGATTGTGTAACAAAAGTCTATAATTACACTGGTAAATAAAAGTGCAGTGTGTATTTTTAGAAATGTTTTAAAATTATGCTGTTTTGTTAGTTTTTAATTTATTTTATGAAGATAATTTATAGATATGTTCAAAATAAACTGCCTGTAGTTACAATTTTGTGATTCTATTTATTCTTTAAAATAACAGTTGCATGACAATATTATGACTTATTTAATCTGGAAGTAGGTGAAAAGAATGATATTAAAAGGCGTTATTCCCGTTATCTATCTCCCGGAAAGAAATGTATTATTATTCCCGCTGATCATCACCCCGGCACAAAAAAATTTTGGAATCGCAGTTTTTCCTTACCTTAGTCACCTAAACAATTGCCACTTGTCCATTTCACTGAAATATACAAGCAACAGTCAGCTTAACTACTACTTCCTCATGGCCACGCTTGCCATGGATTCGACTTTGGCATAACCTTTCCCAACGGCCGCTACCGGCCATTCTTCGTGTTTTATATACCGTAACTTTGTAATAGTATTCAGTTGCTATTCCTGCGCATGTATATGTAAGTTTTCAGCTGCTTTCTGCAGGTTGCACTGTATATAAAAATATAGATCATACACCGGTACAAGGAATCATACACCATTCAATTTAATCATACACCGGAACAATTTTTTCAAACCACCTGTCATGCCACATTATTATAAACTCGGACAGATACCGCATAAGCGCCATACCCAGTTCCGCAAACCGGACGGCCAGCTGTATTCGGAACAGTTGTTTTCCACGGAGGGCTTTTCTTCCCACTCCAGCCTGTTGTATCACTGTCACCCGCCTACGGAGATCGTGAAAGTAGACGAACCTTATTCCGTTGCGCCAAAGATAGCGGAAGAAAAGATGCTGAAACACCGCAGTTTCATGGGGTTCAATATCAGGCCGGAAGACGATTTTTTAGAAAGCCGCAAAGCCGTGCTGGTCAACAGCGACCTGCATATAGTACTGGCATCGCCCCGTAAAAGTATGGAAGGATACTTTTATAAAAATGCCGATGCCGATGAAATGATCTTTGTACATGAAGGCAGCGGCGTGTTGAAAACGCAGTATGGGCAACTGGAGTTTGGTTATGGCGACTATCTCGTGATTCCCCGCGGTACTATTTACCAGATCACTTTCAAAAGTGAAGGTAATCGCCTGTTTATCGTAGAATCGTTTAGCCCTATCCGTTATCCCAAAAGATACCTGAGCAAATATGGGCAACTGCTGGAAAATTCCCCTTATTGCGAGCGGGATATCCGGCAGCCGCAGCAACTGGAAACCATCGATGAAGAAGGCGATTTCCTGATCCGTATTAAAAAGAAGGGGGTGATTTATCCCATTCATTATAAACACCATCCCTTTGATGTGATAGGATGGGATGGATGCGAATACCCGTTTGCCTTTTCCATCCACGATTTTGAACCGATCACCGGGCGGGTACACCAGCCGCCACCGGTGCATCAAACCTTTGAAGGGAACAATTTTGTGGTATGCTCTTTTTGCCCGCGCTTATTTGATTATCACCCGCTGGCTATACCTGCGCCGTATAACCACAGCAATATTGATAGTGATGAGGTGTTATATTATGTAGACGGCGATTTTATGAGCCGTAAACATGTGGAACGGGGAATGATCACCCTGCACCCTGCGGGTATTCCGCATGGGCCTCACCCCGGTGCAGTGGAGAAAAGCATTGGCGCAAAGGAAACAAAAGAACTGGCAGTGATGGTAGATACTTTTCACCCGTTGCAGATCACAGAAGCTGCACTGGGCATTGAAGACAGCGGCTATGTAATGAGCTGGGCAGAATAAATGATTAAACGAAAACCAACCAACTTATAAAACCAAAACAATTGAATGTTATGGAAACAGCATTAGTGAATGCAGACAACTTAACCGGTCAGCAGGATTTCTTACCCCTCAATGGTACCGATTATGTAGAGTTTTATGTAGGTAACGCCAAGCAGGCGGCACATTATTACAAAACAGCTTTTGGCTTTCAGCCGGTGGCCTATGCAGGCCCTGAAACCGGGGTGAGAGACAGGGTATCTTATGTATTGGTGCAGAATAAGCTGCGCTTTGTGCTTACTACTTCCCTGTTGCCGGATACGGAAATAGCCCGTCACGTTGCCAAACATGGCGATGGGGTGAAGGTGCTGGCACTGTGGGTAGATGATGCCCGCTCCGCTTACGAAGAAACCGTGAAACGCGGCGCCACGCCTTACCTGGAGCCGGTGGTGGAAAAAGACGAATCCGGCGAAGTAGTGCGCAGCGGTATTCATACCTATGGCGATACCGTGCACCTGTTTGTAGAGCGTAAAAACTACAAAGGATTGTTTATGCCCGGTTACAGGGAGTGGAAAACCGATTACCGGCCCACTGAAACCGGGTTGTTATATGTAGACCACTGCGTAGGCAATGTGGGCTGGAATGAGATGAACACCTGGGTGGAATTTTACGAACGGGTAATGGGTTTCAGGAACCTGATCTCTTTCGACGACAGCGACATTTCCACCGAGTATTCTGCCCTCATGAGTAAAGTGATGAGTAACGGTAACGGCCGTGTGAAATTCCCGATCAATGAGCCGGCGGAAGGCAAGAAGAAGTCGCAGATCGAAGAATACCTCGATTTCTACGGCGGGCCGGGCGTACAACACGTGGCCATTGCCACCAACGATATTGTGCATACCGTGACCGAGCTGCAGAACAGGGGCGTAGAGTTCCTTACAGTACCGCCGGCATATTATGAAACGCTGCTGGACCGTGTAGGTAAGATCGATGAAGAAGTAGCGCCGCTGCAAAAGTTAGGCATCCTGGTGGATCGCGACGACGAGGGATACTTGCTGCAGATCTTTACCAAGCCTATCCAGGACCGGCCTACTGTATTCTTTGAAATTATTCAGCGTAAGGGAGCCCAGTCCTTTGGTAAAGGCAATTTCAAGGCATTGTTTGAATCTATTGAACGGGAACAGGCGCTGCGGGGGAATTTGTAATTCTCCTTGCCGCCTTTGGCGGCGCGCGGATTTTGTCTGACTCAGGATTATGATGATTTTAATGATTAGCCTGAGTTTTCTTTTGGATTTTTTAAAGGATTGGGGAGATATAAGCGGAAATATTTGCCAGATATTTAAAGATCTGCGCATGGTATGCTGATATTTTGATCTGACCGCATTTGAATTTAAAATAGGGGAGATAGAAGTGGAAGTATCCGCTTGTATCTCCCTTTTTAGCTTGAAAGTAGCGCCTGGTACGCTGATACTTTGATTTACCAACATCTGGAAATAGAAGGGAGATGGAAGTGGAATTATCCGCTTGTGTCTCCCTTTAGTTTTAGTATGCTGCTTTTTTGAATTAAAATTCATTTTGAGTTTAAAATAAGCAGGGAAATAAAAATGCACTATCTGCTCATATCTCCCCAATCCTTTAAAAAATCCAAAAGAAAATCAGGCTAATCATTAAAATCATCATAATCCTGAGTCAGACAAAATCCGCATGCCGCCGAAGGCGGCAAAAACACATATACGAATGTTAACAATATGTAAATGAATTGTTATTGAAAACCGCTCTCTAAAAAGGCGCGTATATATTGCATCTTTTCCCACATTTGCCACACTTTAGTTATTTTTATACAGTATATTTATATTTAATATTTGTAACCTATGCTCACAACTTCCATAGCCCGTGGGGCTATCTATGCCACTTTGGTGACATCGTTCACTATCTTTACTGCTTTCCGTAACGGAAACAACCGTAACGGAGGCGATCAGCAAACGTACCTGCACAAGGTGGTATCCCCGGCCGGGCAAACCCTGCTGGAATACAATGCCGATAAGTCTATCCGCAGGATCACACAGCTACGAAAGTCGGAAAATGATACCTACAGCGATATCCAGCTGCCGGTATATGAAAATGGCCGCCTGGTAAAGTGCCTGTCGGCTGCCGATGAAAAAGCGGTGACCGGCGATCCTTACCTGTCGTTTGAGTATAATAATGACAAGGTATCGAAGATCAGCTACTTCCGGAATAATGCCGTGTATGCCTACGATTCCCTGGCGTATGACGAAAGCGGTAAAATAGCCAGGCGCTACCAGTTTGGTCGCAATGCTGCCAAAGCAGCCTGGGAAAACAACGGATACCTGCAGTACACCTGGAACCAGGATGGGGATGTGGAAAGAATGGATACCTATGGCAAACAGCCAGGCTACAGTAAGTTCGTATATACGTCTTCTGTCAGCTACACCTATGACCGTAAACAGAACCCCCACCAACAACACCCTGAACTGGCCATTTTAATGGAAGCAGGCGCCGGCAGCCTGTCGGCCCACAACGTGCTTACCGAAAGCATCAGCAGTCCCAATACATCCAGGGTGGTTACCAATACCTATACCTACGCCTACAGCGGGAAGTACCCGGTGCGCGCTACTTTCAGCTCCGGTGTGGACGAGGCTACCGTAAAACTGGAATGGATAAAGCTACAGTAAAGCAAGAAACGCGTAACTTTACAATATTAAAATCAGAGTTCCGTTTTTATGGGGATGCAAACGCTGTTCGGTGTATTGTTCCTGCTGTCCGGGATATTTCAGGCCTTTACGGCCATATTGATCTACCAGGGGCATACACATTATATATTGAAGATAGCCAACAGGAAAGTAAGTATAATAATATATTTTATTATTGCCCTGTTATTGTTTTATCTTGCTTATATAAACCTGGTATAAATATTAAAATTTTGTTGAATAGTTTATGAAGCGACTTGTTGTAATCGTCCTGATGGTGTTGGGTGCCGGTAAAGTTTTTGCCCAGCAATCTTTCCTCGACAACCAGAAGATGTTTCCCAAAGTAGGGGAGGCATACCGTGAAAAGGAAGAGTTGCTGAAAAAGGAGTTCGAAAAGAAAGGGCTTGTTTACCCGGCAAAATATATGTTTGTCCGTTCCTTTAAACTGGACAGTGAAATGGAGATCTGGGTAAAGAATAATCCCCAGGATACCTTCCGTTTGTTCAAATCATACCGGGTATGTACACTTTCCGGTAAAATGGGCCCAAAACGCAAAGAAGGCGACCGGCAGGTACCGGAAGGCTTCTACTATATCAACGATTTTAACCCGAACAGTAACTACCACCTGTCCCTGGGGATCAACTATCCTAATTTCTCCGACCGTATCCTGAGCGATCCGAAGAACCCGGGCGGCGATATTTATATCCATGGCAACTGTATTACTGTGGGCTGTATTCCTTTAACCGATGAATTTATCGATGAGGTATATATTTTAGCGGTAAATGCCAAGAATGCAGGCCAGGACTTTATACCGGTGCATGTATTCCCGGTTAAATTCGGTAACCCGGGCTCAATGAATTACCTGGGTACTTTTTCGCTGACCGACAGTTCTTCCAAACAATTCTGGGCGGAACTGAGAACAGCTTATGATTATTTCGAAAAACATCACCGTTTGCCGGTTGTACTGGTAGACGATAAAGGAAAATACATCCTGTAACGGCTGTTATGCCGTGCAGGCCGATGGGTAGATGGGAGTCGCAGAACCGGCTTACATCTACCCATCTTTTTTATTTCCCGTTATTTTCAGCGCCAACCGATATTTCATCCTTCTTTATTTGGTTTTTAGAAGAATTTTTTCCAACTTGTTCGGAGGTCAAATCAATTTACTATTTATGCACAGAAGAGACGCAATAAGGAATGTGGCTATTTTGTTGGGTACTGCCATTTCCGCTTCCACGTTATCAGCCCTGGAAAGCTGTACAGGATCAGCTCCTAAGAATTACGATCTGCAAAAGCCGGAAACCAAAGCTTTGCTGGCGGAGATAGCGGAAACCATCATACCCAAAACCAGTACTCCTGGTGCAAAAGATGCCAAAGTAGAAGACTTTATCATTGTGATGATGAACGACTGCTACAAGAAGGAAGACCAGCAGGTATTCCTGGATGGGTTGTCAAAAATTGATGAGGCCAGTAAGAAGCAATTCAAAAAGGGCTTCATGGATATTACCCCGGAGCAGCGTACAGAGCTCCTTACAGGGATTGAAAAAGAGCGCGTAGACTATAACAAGCGCAAAGACAAAAAAGAAGGAGATCCCACTCACTACTTCCAGTACCTGAAGGAATTAACCCTGCTGGGCTATTTCACCTCCGAACCAGGCGCCACCAAAGCGTTGCGTTATGTTCCGGTTCCGGGTAAATACGAAGGCTGCACTCCTTATACCAAAGGAGAAAAAGCCTGGGCAGTGTAATCTTCTTCTCACTTTTAAATCCTGACTAAAATGAACCTGAATATAAAAGCGCAGGCAGAAAACACTTATGATGCCATTGTTATCGGCTCTGGCGTGAGTGGTGGATGGGCTGCCAAAGAACTGACAGAAAAAGGCTTAAAAGTACTGATGCTGGATCGTGGCAAGCCGCTGGAACATGTGAAAGACTATGAAACAGCTACCAAAGACCCATGGGAGTTCAAACACCGCGGGCGCATCACGGTAGACCAGCGGGAAACGCATCCTAAACTGAGCCGCGACTATCCATACAGCGAGCACAACGAAAAATACTGGATCAACGATTCGGAAAGTCCATATAACGAAGTAAAACGTTTCGACTGGTACCGCCCGGACATCGTGGGGGGTAAGTCTATTATGTGGGGCCGGCAGTCGTACCGCCTGAGCGATATTGATTTTGAAGCCAACCTGAAAGACGGTATCGCCATTGACTGGCCTATCCGTTATAAAGATATTGCTCCCTGGTACGATTATGTAGAGAAATTTGCCGGTATCAGTGGTACCCGCGAAGGGCTTCCACAGCTGCCTGATGGCCAGTTTATGCCAGCCATGGAAATGAACTGCGTGGAAAAAGATGTAAAGGCGGCGGTTGAAGGAAAATATAAGGGCCGTATTATCACCATGGGACGCGTAGCCAACATTACCCAGCCGCTTCCCGGCCGTGAGAAATGCCAGTACCGGAATCTTTGCAGCCGCGGATGTCCGTTCGGCGCTTACTTCAGCACCCAATCGTCTACCTTGCCTGCGGCAATGGCTACCGGTAACCTTACACTGCGCCCGGACTCCATCGTAAATTCCATCATTTATGATGAGAAACAAGGGAAAGCCACCGGCGTAAAGGTGATCGATAAGCACAGCAAAGAGATGGTGGAATACTACGCAAAAATCATCTTCATCAATGGTTCTACCCTGGGCTCCACCTTTGTAATGCTAAACTCCACTTCTTCCCGCTTCCCCAACGGATTGGGCAACGACAGCGGCGTACTGGGAAAATACCTGATGGATCACCATTTCCGTACAGGCGCTTCCGGTACTGCAGAAGGATACGAGGATAAATACTATTTTGGCCGCCGTGCCAACGGGATCTACATTCCCCGTTACCGTAACATCGGAAGTGATAAGCGTGATTACATCCGCGGATTCGGTTACCAGGGAGGCGCCAGTCGCAGCGGCTGGAGCCGCGGTATCGCTGAAATGGGCGTGGGGAAAGACTTCAAGGAAATGCTCACCGAACCAGGCCAATGGAGCATTGGTTTAGGCGGTTTCGGAGAATGCCTGCCATATGAAGCCAACCAGGTAACCCTGGATACTTCTGTGAAAGACGCATGGGGCCAGCCGGTGCTGAAATTTGATGCAGAGTTCAAGGAGAACGAAAAGAAAATGCGCGTCGATATGATGAACGATGCTGCAGAAATGCTGGAAGCAGCCGGTATTAAAAACGTGAAAACATACGATAACGGATCCTATCCGGGTATGGCCATTCACGAAATGGGCACTGCACGTATGGGCCGCGATCCTAAAACATCCGTGCTCAATGGCTTTAACCAGATGCACGCGGTGAAGAATGTATTCGTCACAGACGGTGCATCCATGACCTCTGCCTCCTGCGTAAACCCTTCTCTTACTTATATGGCGTTAACTGCACGCGCAGTAGACTATGCTGTAAAGGAGTTAAAGAAAGGCAATATTTAAAGAAACAATAAGTACGTAGCGGTCAGGGATAGCTTTTGAAAAGCTGATCCCTGGCCGCTTTTAGCTTCAATACACAACAACATGAATCTTAATATCAAGGCAGAAAAAGAAAATACCTATGATGCCATCGTGGTAGGTTCCGGTATCAGCGGCGGTTGGGCCGCCAAAGAGCTGAGCGAAAAAGGACTGAAAACACTGGTGCTGGAAAGAGGCCGCAATGTAGAGCATATCAAAGACTACACCACCGCTATGAAAGCGCCGTGGGAGTTTCCGCACCATCTTCATACCTCCAACGAAATGAGGGAGAATCATCCCATCCAGAGCCAGTGCTACGCTTTTGATGAAGCCACCCAACAGTACTGGGTGAATGACAACGAGAATCCTTACAATCAGATAAAGCCATTCAACTGGCTGCGGGGTTACCATGTAGGTGGCCGCTCCCTCATGTGGGGCCGGCAGGTATACCGCTGGAGCGACCTGGATTTTGAAGCCAACGCAAAGGACGGTCATGGTGTAGACTGGCCCATCCGTTATAAAGACATTGCGCCCTGGTATAAATATGTGGAAGAATACATTGGTGTGAGCGGCCAGGCGGAAGGCCTGCCACAGCTGCCCGATGGCGTGTTCCTGCCACCTATGGAAATGAACTGCCTCGAAAAGCATGTAGCTGCGCGCATCAAAGAAAAGTACAACGACCGTATCATGACCATTGGCCGCGCGGCACATCTCACCAAAGGATTAAACAACCGCGGTCCCTGCCAGTACCGCAGTCTTTGTGCACGCGGATGCCCGTTCACCGGTTATTTCAGCAGCAATGGCGTTACGCTGCCTGCAGCAGCCAGCACAGGTAATATGACCCTGCGCCCGGATTCTATTGTACTGGAAGTATTATATGATAAAGATAAAAGCAAAGCTACCGGCGTAAGGGTAATGGATGCCCATACCCTGCAAACGGTAGAATATTATGCAGATATTATTTTCCTGAACGCATCTACACTGGGCACCAGCTGGATCATGCTCAATTCGGTATCCGACAGGTTCCCGAACGGGTTTGGAAACGACAGCGGACAACTGGGGCATAACCTCATGGATCACCATTACGGTGTAGGCGCCGGTGGTGATTTCGATGGTTTTGAAGACCAATACTACAGCAGCGGCCGCAGGCCAAACGGTGTTTATATTCCACGCTTCCGCAACACCAACGCCAACACCATGCAGAAAGATTATGTGCGCGGATTTGGCTACCAGGGCGGGGCCGGAAGAGGCCGGGGTATAAATATGGACGGTATCGGCGTTCAGTTGAAAGAAGCCCAGGGCGAGCCCGGTAAATGGTCCATGGGCATCGGCTCCTGGGGCGAGCACCTTCCGTATTTTGAGAATAAAGTGACGCTGAATAAAAATAAGAAAGATAAATACGGATTGCCCACACTGGATATCGACTGTGAGTTCAAAGAAAACGAAATGGCCATGCGCAAGGATATGCAGGCCAGCGCGATTGAAATGCTGGAAGCAGCCGGATTGAAAAATGTGCATGGCTATGATGGCGCTCCTCCGCCAGGACATTGTATCCACGAGATGGGAACTGCCCGCATGGGTAAGGACCCAAAAACATCTGTGCTCAATGATTTCAACCAGGTACATGCCGCCAAAAATGTATTTGTAACAGATGGCGCCTGCATGACCTCCTCTTCCTGCGTAAATCCTTCTATCACTTATATGGCGCTTACTGCGCGGGCATGCGATCATGCAGTGAAAGAACTGAAGAAAGGCAATATTTAAATAGCTCAAGGGAAACCGGTTACCATTACCGGTTTCCCTTGTTTGTTCTCCTGGCAGATAAAAAGCTGTCACTCCATTTCTCCCCAAAAATACCCCTGCTTTTTTCCCTGGCTCCCATCTGAAATTTCTTTCTCCGCAAAATTATTTTTATTAATATTGATGGGCGAATTCCACCAGACGAACAATGAAAAATAATCGACCGCACGCTGTTAATCATATCATAACCTTACGTTAACAATGGCTTATTAATTTTGTCTCCTGCATGGACAATTCTACTACTTCTATTTCACCAATCCTGTTGCGTCGTTTCCGTGAAGGCGATGAAGAAGCGCTTAGCTCCCTGCTGGATCTGCTGGGGCCCAGGGTTTTGGGCTATTGCAGGAAGAAGGTGGGAATTGAGGAAGATGCAGAAGAATTATTGCTCGATATTTTTCTCAAACTCTGGCACTTCCGCACAAAACTGGATGAGACTGCTGATGTGCAGGTATTGTTATTCACCATTGCCAGAAATCATATCCTGAATTTTATCCGTAATAAAGTGAATCGCCGGCTGATGACCACAGACCCGGAAAATGCACTGCTGCAACCGGCAGACGGTATTTTGCAGCGACTGGATTACAATGAGCTGTACCGGCAGTACCAGGATGTGCTGGATTCGCTGGGAGACAAGCAGCGTGCGGTTTTCCGGATGAGCAGGGAAGAAGGATTGTCGCACCGCGAAATTGCCGATAAACTGGGCATCTCTGTACGTACGGTTGAATCTCATATTCATAGCAGCCTGAAAGTAATAAAGGCTGAACTGAAAGATTCCTATATCATCTTACTGATCTTGTTCTTCCTGAAATAATTTTTTTCTTCCACTAAGTAGCCCCTCTTTTTTTAGTGTATATATAGGCAGAAGTTAACTGTATATGATGAAACGTGACGCCGGCCTGTTACAGGAGCTGATAGATAAAGTACAACATGATACCGCCAGCGGAGATGAGCTCCGTTTACTTTTACAGTTACTTGAAGAGCAGGATCATCGCGTGTTGATGCCGGCGGAAGAATGGTTGCAAAGCGAGCCGCAACCCTTGCCGGCGGAGTTGAAAAATAAAGTGGTAAAGTCCGCTGTGCAAAAAGATACAACGGTGAAACGCGGTTATTTCCGTCGCTGGTTACCGTATGCCGCCATGTTGTTGGTGTTGCTGGGACTGGTATTATTATGGCCACGTCATCAACCGGTGTATACCGTCATTGCGGCAGGTGATGGGGAAATAAAACGTATAGCCCTGCCCGATAGTTCTTCCGTTATATTGAATGCACGCTCCGTTATCCGTTACAGTAACACATTTGCAGCAACGTCCAGGGATGTAATACTGGAAGGCGAAGCGTTTTTTGAAATCCATCCGGACAATACACCTTTTATAGTATATACCGGTAACGTACAAACGAAAGTATTGGGCACATCGTTTAATGTGAAACATTATCCCGGTGAAAAGCTGGTAGTGAGTGTGGCCAGCGGAAAGGTAAAAGTAACGGCGCCGGCGGGGAAGGAGCTTGTGCTTGGTAAGGGAAGCAAAGCCAGCTACGACAGCGCCGCCAACCAGTTTGCCAGTTTCCGGGAGGAGCCGCATAATATGAATTCATGGCAGCAGGGAATTATCAATATGAATAACCTTACGCTGGCGGAAGTAACCACTGCGTTGGAAAGATGGTACAGTGTCCGCATTGTGCTGGATGCACCGGAAACAGGGAGGCATGTATTGTCAGGGCAACAGGCCAATACCTCGCTGGAATCAGTACTGGAGTCTATCTGTTTTATTTATCATTTGCAATATCATCGCCAGGGAAATATAATCCGTATCAATAAAAAGTAAATCGCTTAATCCTGTTTTAATACATACTACGCTAACAAAACCTAACGTATGATCCTAATTTTATTGCCCGCTTCACGCGGCCTGGAAAAGGCCGTGAGGGTCATCCTGTGCTCATTCCTGGCGGCAGCCGTTTA
This sequence comes from Chitinophaga sp., assembly GCF_036569185.1. Lineage (GTDB taxonomy): Bacteria > Bacteroidota > Bacteroidia > Chitinophagales > Chitinophagaceae > Chitinophaga. The sequence goes on along the minus strand of NZ_DATCRD010000026.1, from coordinate 18,765 downwards.
TATGTTGCCGGTACATGCGCAGGTGCAGGACCCGAAAACACAAACTGTCACTATCCAGCTGAAAGATGCGTCCGTGACTACCATTTTCCGTGCTGTTGAAAAACAAACCTCTTTCCGTTTTCTGTACGACAAATCGCTGGAAGCCTTTGGAAAGAAGTTAACCGTGAACTACAAAAATATGGCCGTAGCGAGGTTGCTGCAGGACATAGAAAGCCGCACCGGACTGCAGTTCAGAACATCCGGCCAGAATATTTCGGTGGCTGTAAAAGAGCAATTGCCTGTTAGCAGCCAGCTGGCAGAAGGTAAAAGAGAGATCACCGGTATCGTAATTGATACCACCGGTCAGCCAATGGTAGGCGTCACGGTTGCCATTAAAGGCACCCGCCTGGGCACGGGTACTGATGCCAACGGGAAATTTATTTTATCGGTAGATGATGATGCTGTACTGGTGTTTAGCCTCATTGGGTTCCGCAAACAGGAGATCCCTGTGCATCAGCGGGAAAAGATAGATGTGGTATTACAGGAAGCATCCTCTGCCCTGGAAGAAGTAGTGGTAGTAGGTTTCGGAGAACAGAAGAAGATCAGCCTGGTAGGCGCGCAGGCTACTATTTCACCAAAGGAGCTGAAACAACCTGTATCCAATCTTACGCAATCACTCGGTGGCCGCGTGGCCGGTATGGTATCCGTACAACGCAGCGGGGAATTAGGTTACAATGATGCCAATATTTATATCCGTGGTATCTCCACTTTTACGCAGGGGTTCAGCGCCCCGCTAACACTGGTAGACGGCGTGCCCCGGAGTATTTCCAACGTAGATCCGGAAGATATTGAAAGCTTCTCTGTGCTCAAAGATGCATCTGCTACAGCGGTATATGGGGTGCGTGGCGCCAATGGCGTTATCCTCATCACCACAAAAAGTGGTAAGCCGGGAAAGCCTGCGTATAACCTGCGTTATACAGAAGGCATCACACAATTTGCCAAACTGCCTTCCTTTGCAGATGGGCCTACCTATATGAAATTATCGAATGAAGCCCTGACCACACGGGGCAGCGCACCGGTATATTCCGATGAAGCGATACAGAAAACCGCCGACGGCAGCGATCCTTACCTGTATCCGAATGTCGACTGGTTTGCAGAGCTTTTCCGTAACAACGGAAAAGTGAGGAACGCGAATGCCAACATCAGCGGCGGTTCTGAAAAGTCGGTATACTATATTGGTCTTGGTTACTATGATGAGCTGGGGATGTATAAAACAGATGAGCTTACGAAATATAATTCCTCTATCTTCCTGAAACGTTATAATGTTACTTCCAATATTACGCTGAAACCATCTTCCACCACTACTGTTAAACTAGGTATACAGGGCTACCTGAGTAATGTGAACCTGCCCACCACCGGTGTATCCGAAATTTTTACGGATGCATATTTTATGACGCCGGTACAGATCCCCACCCGTTACCCGGATGGGAAAGTAGCCGATATACGCTCCGGCAGTTTATCCAATCCATGGGCTAGTCTTACCCAGGGCGGCTATGCCAACCAATGGAGAAGCCAGGTGTATTCTAACCTGCGGCTTACCCAGGAGCTGCCTTTTCTTACGAAAGGATTGTCTGTAACCGGTATGTTTTCATTTGACGCCTATAACTATACCAGTAACCGCTATACGAAAATACCTGATACCTGGCTGGCCAACGGCCGTGATGCAAATGGAAACCTTACCTTCGACCAGGTAGCAATAGGCACCGAATTTCTCCAGTATACCAAAAGCAACCAGGGTGAGCGCACGTTCTATTCTGAGCTGGGCCTCAACTATAACAGGAGCTTTGGCAAACATGATGTATCCGGTATGCTGCTTTACAACCGCAGCGATAAGGCCAATACTTATGCAGGTGACCTGGAAACCTCTTTACCATATCGCTTCCAGGGGCTGGCGGGGCGCTTTACCTATGGCTTCCGTAACCGGTATTTTGCTGAGGTGAACTTTGGTTACAACGGGTCAGAAAACTTTTATCCTGATAGCCGCTATGGCTTTTTCCCTTCCGCCGGTTTGGGCTGGGTAGTATCTGAAGAGAATTTCTTCTCCGGTATAAAAAATACAGTATCACTTTTCAAGATCCGCTTCTCACATGGTATAGTGGGTAACAGCAACATCGACGGCAGAAGGTTTGCCTACCTGGCTACCGTAGCCAATACCAGCGATTATTATTTTGGTAAGAGCATCAACCAGAAATTTACCGGTAAGGAAATTGGAGAATACGCAGTGGACGTACAATGGGAAACCTCCCGTAAAACCAATCTGGGCTTCGATATAGGGCTGCTGCACGACGATCTCACTTTACAGGTAGACCTGTTCCGGGAATACCGCAGTGGTATTTTCCTGCGCCGCAAATCCCTGCCGGCTTATGTAGGCATGATCAACGCGCCGTTTGGAAACGTAGGCGTGATCGATAACAAAGGGATAGATGCGTCTGTAACCTATAACCGCCGCATCGGCGCTTTCTCCCTGCAACTGCTGGGCAATTTCACCTATAACAGGAACAAGGTGGTGGAAAACGATGATCCCAGCTGGAAATACCCATGGCTTGAGAGTAAAGGGCTACGCGTAGGACAACGCTTCGGGTACATTGCACTGGGCCTTTTTGAAAGCGATAAAGAAGTACAGAACTCACCGCGGCAGCCAGGCGATGTACGTGCCGGGGACATTAAGTATAAAGACATTAACGGCGATGGTGTGATCGACTCTTACGACCAGGCGCCAATCGGCTACGGCGATGTACCTGAAATTGTTTACGGCTTTGGTTTTACACTCGGGTATAAAGCGTTTGCACTCTCGGCCCTGTTCCAGGGTGCAGCCCATGTGGATGTACTGCTGAACGGCGAAGGTACCATGCCTTTCCAACAGGGCCTCAGCAGGGGTAACCTGTTCAGTAATATCAACGACCGGTGGACGGAAGAAAATCCCAGGCAGGATGTTTTCTATCCCCGCCTGATGGCCGGTTCGCTGAACGACAACTACGCCGCCAGCACCTGGTGGATTAAGAACAGCGACTATATCCGCCTGAAAACGCTGCAGCTGAGCTATAACCTGCCCGACGCCTGGATGAAACGCATCAGGCTCAAATCCGCCAACATCTTCCTGCAGGGCGTTAACATCCTTACCTTCTCGCCCTTCAAACTCTGGGACGTAGAAGTAGGAAACGGAAGAGGCGCAGCCTATTCAAGTACCAAATCATATTCTGCCGGGATGGCTGTCAACTTCTGATAAGAAACCATCATTCAAAAACTAATAATTCTCTCCCGATGAAAATAAAAAAGATCGCACACGTTTTATTGGTGAGCGCATCCATGCTAACGGTTTCCTGTAACAGTAATTTTCTTGACCAGGTACCCGGCGATCGTATTACCATTGAGCAGGTATTTAACCGGAGAAGATATTCCGAAGAGTATCTCGCTAACATCTACATCACTATTCCCAACGAAGCCTACCGCAATACCTCCGCATGGGAAGGTTGTTCAGATGATGCGGATATTACGTACGACAGGCCCGGCTCCGGCTATAATACCTATCCCATGAACCTGGGCAACTGGAGCGCTGCCTCAGACTATATGAATAACTGGACAAAGTTTTACCAGGGCATCCGTTCTGCTACTTATTTTATGCAGCATATAGATGGTAACCAGGAAATACTGGCGCTTCCCAACGGGCAGGATCTTATCGACCAGTATAAAGCCGAAGCGCGTTTCCTGCGGGCATTCTTTTACTATGGCATCATACGCCAGTATGGGCCCGCTATTATCCTGGGCGATATTCCCATTGCCGGCGACCTGCTGCCTACAGATGAGGAAATGCAGAAGCCCCGCAATTCATACGATGAATGCGTGAACTATATTGTTTCCGAACTGGACCTTGCTGCGCAGAAATTACCCAAACACTTTACCGCACAGGGTGAAAACGATTATGGCCGTGCAACACAGGCTGCCTGCAAAGCCATTAAAAGCCGGGTGCTGTTATTGGCTGCCAGTCCGCAGTTCAACGGCAACGCCGACTATGCCGGCTTCCGCAACCTGGATGGTAAACAACTGATCAGTTCACAATACGACCGTGAAAAATGGAAACGGGCGGCTGATGCGGCCCGCGATGTGATCACCGGTTTCAGCTTTGCCCTGTACCGTAAGAATGATACCAGCGGTGTTTTTGATCCCTACCTGTCTACCCGCGATGTATTCCTGGATCCCTGGAATTCAGAAGTGATTTTTGCCAGGACCACGAATAACCTGAAAGACTGGGAACGTTCTGTAACGCCGCGTTTAGCAAGCGGCTATGCGGCAGTTGCCGTTACACAGCAACTGGTAGATGAATTTGAAATGAAAAATGGGAAAGGCATTTATGAAGCAGGATCGGGTTACGTGGAAACAGGATTTTCTACTGCCGCTACCAAATACACTACTGCCGGGACTTACAACATGTATGTAAACCGGGAGCCCCGCTTTTATGTAAATGTTAGCTATAACGGAAGTCTCTGGATCAATAAAAGTGAAGGCGACAAAGTGATTCAAACTTATTTCACCGGCAACACCGGTAAAAAAGGCTCCTGGGATTTTCCCCGCACCGGTTATATAGCCAGGAAAAACGTGCATCCTGACAGTAACCCCAGGATCAGTCAGTACGTGGCGCGGCCTTTTGTACTGGTGCGTTATGCGGAAATATTACTGAACTATATAGAAGCATTGAACGAGTACGAACCAGGTAACCCCGACATCCTGAAATATCTCAACGAGATCCGCAACAGGGCAGGAGTGCCGGATGTTGCTGCCGGTTTGGGACAAGCCACTATGCGCACAAAAATCAGGCATGAAAGAAGGGTGGAACTGGCGCTGGAAAGCCTGCGTTATTTTGATACCCGCCGCTGGAAGATCGCTGAACAAACCGATGGCGGCAACTTCTACGGAATGAATGTGGATGCAGGCACCAAACTCACCGATCTCGTTTTTTACCAGAGAACGGTATTTGAAAGAAGGGTTTTCCTGAAGAACTATTACCTGTTCCCTATTCCTCAATCGGAAATAGACCGCGACAGGAAACTGGTACAAAATCCCGGCTGGTAATTTATTTCCTGATGATCAATTTTATGAAGATGAAAATAAAGTTATTGATATATTCCCTGGCCGCGGCTACCGCCTGGAGTAGTTGCCGGAACAACAGCATGGAACTGAGAGATATTTCCGACAGCACCGCCGTGGTATACATGCCACAGGCAGTTATCTCTCCCGCTGTTTACTCATTTGAGATATCCGGAAAAGCAGACAGTATTGTTTATGGCGCCTGCTACGGAGGCCCGCATTCACCGGCATCAGATATCCCGGTGAAATTCAGCGTGGATGCTTCGCTCATAGATCACTTCAATAATAATAATTTCACCAGTTATCCCATGTTGCCGGAAGGCAGCTATGAACTGGAGCAGGTCAGCGCAGTGATTCCGGCCGGTAGGTATAGCACGGCTCCTTTAAACCTGGTAGTGCATGTAGACAAACTGGATGGAGTAGGCAGTTACCTGTTGCCGGTAACCATTGAAACGAATATGAGTGTAAACGAAAAGTTGCGCACCGCTTATTTCCTGATCAACGGCCATTATGCTTCCAACCCGTTTCCTGCTATAGACCGCAGCAAATGGAAAGTAACCGGCTTTTCCTCTGAAGAGCCTACCGGGGAGGGAGCCTCCAATGGGCATGCTATTCACGCATTTGATGGGGATATAAATACTTTCTGGACCACTCAATGGAAAGCTGCCAAGCCAGGGCCGCCGCATTACATTACAGTAGATATGCAGGAGAGCCGGAAAATCCACGGTATCAGCATCACCGGCAGAACAGACAAAAATACCGGGGAAGTAAAAGCTACAGGTAACCCTAAAAATATTATCGTGGAGCTGAGCGCTGATGGCAATACCTGGATTTATTCAGAAAATTTTACACTGGCCAATGATAAAGTGAGCACCGTTTACCTGGCATACGCACATGAAGCACGGTTTATAAAATTAACGGTCAATGCCAGCCAGGGCGACAGCTACCTGACCAATATGGTGGAGATCAACGCATTCTGATCAACTGAATAAGGCTATGATAAAGAAATTTCCCTGGTCCCTGTGCCTGGCAGGCGTTATGCTTTCGTGTAACAGGTCTGATAAAGACAAGCCTACACCCGCGGAGCCGGCGCCACCTAAAACGATGGTAAGAGTGATGACTTACAACATTTACGGCGCCCGTGCTTCCGCGGGCGCGCCTGCCAACCTGGAGTCCCTGGCCAGGGTCATTAACCGTGAAAAGCCCGACCTGGTGGCGTTGCAGGAGGTAGACGTGTATACAAGACGTACCGGTGTTAATGTGCACCAGGCACAGGAACTGGCCCGGCTTACCGGTATGGAATGGTACTTTACAAAAGCCATTGATGTGGCAGGAGGGGAGTATGGAGATGCTGTGCTGTCGCGCTTCCCGATCCTCGAAAGCAAGCGCTATGCCTTACCCGTAGCGGCAGATGTGGGGGGCGAGTTCCGGACCATAGCCATGATCCGCGTAAAGAAAGAGGATCATGAGTTTTACTTTGCGGCCACCCACCTGGATCACCTGGCACAGGAAGACAGTCGTTTACTGCAGGCTGCGGAGATTAAAAAGATAGTGGCAGGGCTTTCATTGCCGCTGATCCTTGGCGGTGATTTTAACGCTATTCCCGGTTCCCGCACTATAGATATAATGCGCAGCTTTATGAGCCCAGGCTGCCTGCAGCAATGTGCTTTTACCTTTCCTTCAGATAATCCCGGCCGCACCATCGACTACATTATGACCACGCCGGTGAACCGTTTTTCTGTAACCCGTTACAGCAGCGTTACAGGGTACGACGAAGTGCTGAAAGTATATGCTTCGGACCACCAGGCCGTAGTGGCAGACATCAGCGTGCAATAAGAAAGCAGGTAAGCTTACAAAAAATACCCGGAATCAATTTTTTGGCGTATTTTGGACGCTTATCTGCAACTTATTTGAACAATGAAGAAAGTAATCCTAAGCGGCATGCTGGCGTTATCCTGTTGGATGGGGCAGGCAGTGCAGGCGCAAAGCAAGCATTCTTTTGCATTAAGTAAAACTGATTTTATGCTGGATGGGAAACCATTCCAGGTAATCAGCGGGGAAATGCACCCGGCCCGTATTCCGCATGAGTACTGGCGTCATCGTATCCGGATGGCGAAAGCAATGGGTTGTAATACTATTGCCGCCTATGTTTTCTGGAACTATCATGAGCCTGTGAAAGGGCAGTTTGATTTCAGTACCGGTAATCACAACATCGCAGAATTTATTAAGATAGCCCAGGAAGAAGGCATGTGGGTATTGCTGCGCCCGGGCCCTTATGTGTGCGCTGAGTGGGAATTTGGCGGCCTGCCACCTTACCTCCTGCAAACACCGGATATAAAAGTGCGCTGTATGGATCCGCGTTATATAGCGGCGGTCACTACTTATGTAGACCGCCTGGCTGCGGAAATAAAACCGCTGCTGGTAACCAATGGCGGACCAATTGTAATGGTGCAGATTGAAAATGAGTATGGCAGTTATGGCAACGACAAGGAATATTTAAATACGCTGAAAGAGATGTGGGTGAAGAATGACATCAATGTACCATTCTATACAGCAGATGGCGCCACAGCCTATATGCTGGAAGCCGGTGGCGTGGAAGGTGCAGCCATAGGACTGGACTCCGGTGGTTCTGAAGCTGATTTTGCGGCTGCAAAAAAACAAAACCCCGACGTACCTGCCTTCAGCAGCGAATCTTACCCTGGTTGGTTAACCCACTGGGGCGAGCAATGGCAACGGCCAGGTATAGATGGCATTGCCAAAGAAGTGAAGTTCCTCATGGATACCAAACGCTCCTTCAACCTGTACGTTATTCATGGAGGTACCAATTTCGGCTATACTGCCGGCGCCAATTCCGGTGGAAAGGGCTATGAACCGGATGTAACCAGTTACGATTATGATGCGCCCATCAACGAACAGGGAAATGCGACGCCTAAGTACGAAGCGCTGCGTAAACTGATCGGTTCCTATCTCCCGAAGGGTAAAAAATTACCTGCTATTCCAAAACCTGTTCCTGCAATTGCGATCCCTGCATTTAATCTCACCCCTTTTACTTCCGTATGGGATCATTTACCGCAACCGGTTAAATCGCCACAGCCAAAGCCATTTGAGGCTTACGGGCAGGACTACGGGTTCATGGTGTATAAAACCACGCTGATCGGGCATAAGAGTGGCAAGCTGACTATCAAAGACCTGCACGATTATGCTACGGTATTTCTCAATGGCAAATATGTGGGGAAAATTGACCGCCGCCTTGGAGAAAGAACAATTGACCTGCCTAAAAGTGATGTGCAAAATCCTGTACTGGAGATCCTGGTAGAGGGAATGGGCCGCATTAACTTTGCAGATGCACTGATAGACCGTAAAGGCATCACGGATCGTGTAGTCCTTAACGGTATGACGCTGATGAACTGGGAGGTGTATGGTTTGCCTATGACAGAAAAGTTTGTGCAGGAACTGAGCGCATCTTCCAATAACGCTGCCAAACCAGGACAGTTTTTTAAAGCCACTTTTAACCTTGATAAAACCGGTGATACCTACATCGATATGTCCGGTTACAGGAAAGGGATTGTTTGGGTGAATGGCCACAACCTGGGACGGTACTGGGAAATAGGCCCGCAGAAGAACCTGTATTGCCCTGCACCATGGCTGAAAAAAGGCGCCAATGAAATTGTAGTGTTCGATCTGCACCAGGAAGCGCCGGCACCGGTGAAAGGAGTAGTGAGTTTGTAACGCGGATTTTGTCTGACTCCGGATTATGATGATTTCGCTGATTACGCTGATTTGATTACTTTGGATTTTAAAAGATTTGGGAAGATTTAAGCGAATATATCCGCTTAAATCTTCTCAAATCTTTTTTTAATCATTACAAAATCAAATCAGCGTAATCAGCGAAATCAGTTTAATCCTGTTCCAAGACAATTTCCGCATCGCCGAAGGCGATCCTCCGCTAGTATACCGGCTTTAACCCTTTCGCCTTCCAGTAGTCGATGATAGGCTGGTAAGGGCCGAATTTGTGCTGCGCTACCGAAAAGGTGTCAGCGAAGGGGCCGTGGTCATAATCGATGGCCTTTTCAGCGATATGCGGATAGTCGAAGCTTTTGGGATTGGGCCGGGAATGGATCCTGTCATTGTTTACAAACGCGGCTATGTCCATTGCTTCCTTATCGGAGAGGAAGGGTTTGCCTGGTGATACTTTATCATAAGGCATATTGTTTTTCAGCCACTCTGCCTGTTTGATAACACGGTGCATGCTGGAGCCTGGCTGGTAAGCGCTGTTGCCCCAAAGCGGCGGATATACATAAGTGCTTTTATCTGCATTCCATTGGCCTTCCCCGTTAGGGCCATGACAGCGGGCGCAGTTGGTTTGATAAAGCACCTGGCCGTTTTCCGGGTTGGCGGCTATATCGGGGAAAGTAAGATGCAGGTTTTTAGCGCCTTTAAAAGGTTTGTTTTTAGGCACAAAGCTGCTGATCCATTTGAAGTAAGAAAGGAATGCCACCATCTCTTTGCTGTCGAGCGGCAGGGGCTTGCCATTATGCGGCCGCATAACGCAGTTGTTCACCCTTTCTGCCAGTGTAAGCACTTTGCCTTCCCTGCCGCGGTATTGGGGGTAGTTGTCGTGCGACGACATCAGGTTAAACGAAAACGCTTTGGTGCCTGCATCCTGGTGACAGTTGGTGCAGTTCATTTTATTGCCGAGATATTTTCCCGCGCTGCCATCCGGCCCAATATAACGGGCAGTATTGAGCATCAGTTCCCGGCCATACTTTACCGATTCGCCGAATTGATCATTGGGTATCAGCGCAGTATCGATACTGATATAGGAAACGCTATCCGGTTGTACAGGCGTGGCGGCTTTTGTTTCTCCTGTTACTGCTGATCCACAGGAAGATATCATCGCTATCCCCCAGCAACAGATTCCGCAAATCACAATGAAGCTTCTCATGTATAATTTTTTTTGTAGTGCACAATTATTGTTCATAACCCGGCTGAATAATGTAGGGCGCCAGTTTTTCCGCCGGGATAAAAGAAGCCCGGTACGACGACATGCCCGTTCTCAGCAGCCAGAGAAATCTTCCCTGGAAATTGGTCAGTATAACGGTATTCCTTTTGGTGGCGCATTGCAGCAGGGTAGTATCGCTTACTAAATAGCTGCTGCCCATCCGTTCGTTGTAGTTTTCCGGTGGCAGGATACTGTTAATGCGAAGTGTGGCCTGCTTGTTGTTTTCATCCAGCTTAAAGGAAAGTGTTCTTGATGTTTTTTTGCTGACACCGTTGTCGAAGAACATCAGTTCGCCGTGCTCATTGATATGCAGTGCATGCGCCTGGTCAAACAGCGAGGCCGCCGGCAGGTTAAAGTCGCCGTTCTTCCCGAATGTCCAGAGGCGCTTACCCGTGCGGGCATCTATCTTCCATATCTGCCCGTTGTTATAAAAAGAAATGAGGTAGTTGCCATCTGTATCAAACGCAATGCAGTTGGCGTGCATCCAGTCTTGTTTTTCTTTTAAGATGTTTTTATCGTTCAGCGGATCCAGCACATCAAACACTGTCCATTTCCATACCTGTTTACCTTGCCTGTCCAGCACCAGGATACCATCGCCTTTTACAGTATCCTGTTTGCTGCCGCCTTTGCTGCTGAGGTCACAGATCCTTTCTTCCACGCAAAGCGTTACAAACTGGTTGGCCTGGTTCAACAGTATTTCATGATGGATGGTTTGTTTAAAATCCTGTTGGCCTTTTTTGAGATTTGCGAGTGTATCACCGGAAATGGACAATTCCAGGATCTGGTCGCCGTAGCTGGTTTCGTAACCGGGGCCACCCAGCAGCGTGAGAAAAGTATTATGCTCCGTAAAATTTGCCACTTTAAAACCAGTGCCGCTTACCTGGTGATACCATACAATATTGCCTTTGGCATTCAGCAGGAAAAGAGTACCTGGATCATCGCGGCGGGTAAGCATTACATAGCCTTTCTTAAAAGCGGATGGCAGCACGGAGCTGTCGGGGCATATCACGCTGAACATATCTTTCATCCACACCGGTAAACCAAATGTATTGAACGTATAGGTCTTACTGGGATAAAGATCTTTGCCATGACCGGTTAGAACCCTGTATTCATAAGCCTTTTCAGGCAACAGGTTAGTGAGCACCATGCTATGGCTGACCCGGTGCTCAGATAATGGCGTAACGGTGCGTTGCTGTTCCTGTCCTTTCTGCCAGTATTCCACGGCTGCATCTACGGTATCGGTGCACAGTATAGCCGTTTTTACCTTGATGGCGTTTTGTCCCTGCGGCAGTAGCGTAATGGAAATAATATCGTTGCCGTCACTGTTCCCGCAGCCGGTCGTAAACAGCAACAACGCTGCCGCCATTGACAGCAATGGCAGCAGGCGTTGTAATTTATTCAATGAGATCATCTATACTGAATAATTTAGAAAAACAGTAACCGTTATTGACGGCGACCATTATTGCTGAGATTTTTATTAAGATCCGTTTGCGCCTGCGGGTAAGGAAAATATTTGTCACGCGCCAGGTTAATGGTGGGTGTTTTTCCTACCGCAGTAAGGTATTTATTTACCACGCTTTCATATTTCCCCATACGGATCAGGTCCTGCCGGCGTTTGCATTCAAAAAAGAATTCCCAGCCCCGTTCCTGTAAAATAGCATCCCTTAGGCTTTCTTTGGTAAAGGTACCGGCTGCGCCGAGATTAGTGGCATGGGAGCGGTCTTTCACCTGGTTAATAAGCGCGATGGACTCACTGTTGGGGCCATTCAGCTCATTCAGCGCTTCGGCCCTGCACAACAGGATATCCGCATAGCGGAGAATGGGGAATACGTGGCCATCATAGTAAGTAGTGGAGCCATTCGGATCGGCGAATTTGGTAGTAGCTACATCCGGCATGTAGTAGTATCCATCCGGCGGATTGGTTTGTCCCGGAGGAGCCTGCATATAATGCAAACCATCGGTGCCTATGTAGTCGGAATAGAACATTTTTTTGCGGTCGTCGTTGGCACCAAAAGTATTCCAGAAATACCAGGTTAAAGCAAAATACTGCCAGCGGTCTGTTACCTGCGGATTATTGATCGGGCCGAAGTGGTTCATGATTTCCACGGCATCTACCAGGGGATCTGCCAGCGCGCTGAAGATACTTTCCTGGCACCATTTATTTTTCTCTGCAAACAGCCCTGCATAGCTTGGATACAATCCATATCCCAGCGTCATGATCTGCGTGGTAAGGTCCAGCGCCTTTTGCCATTCATGTTCGCGCATATAGAGTTTGCATAACAGCGACAATGCGGCGCCTTTGGTAGCGCGGCCTATATCGTTACTGCTGTAGATGCTGTTGTTTAAATAATTTACAGGAAGATGGGCCGCTGCAAATTCCAGGTCGCTGATGATCATCTTATTGATGTCTGCTACCGGTGTGGTAGGTAATGCGGCTTCATAATCAGGTTGCGCGATATTTTTCGCCACTGTTTCTTCCGTTACAACTATTACCGGTCCGAAAGCATCGGTCAGATCCACGTAGCCAAGTGCGCGCAGGAAGCGGAGCTCCGCGGTGAACTGTTCTTTCTGTGCATCTGTAATGCTGGTCATTTTAGGAATATAATAGAGGGAGATGTTGGCGTCCGACACCAGTTTATACTGATGTTGCCAGGCGAAGGCCAGGTAGGTATTGGCCGGCGCCCACTGGCAGTCGGACATCAGTCCTACGTCTCCGCCGGAACTGGCATGGCCTATATCCGTGGTAAGATCTGAAATGGTAACCTGGAACCCTGCGTAGTACATCCAGGCATCTGATCTGCCGCTGGGTTGTTTGAGCCTTGAATAAACGCCGTTTACAGCGGCTTTGGCATCGCTCAGCGTAAGGAAGGCATTGGCATCCGTGAGGTAACTGTATACTTTAGGTTCCACCAGTTTCTTGCACGAACTGGCGCCGAGCAGCAAGGTGGTGAGTGCGATATATGCGTATTTCATTTGTTCCGGAATTTACAGGTTAAAAGTTCAATTTAAGACCCGCGGTAAAGGTGCGGTAAGCAGGGAAGGCAGTGTAATCCAATCCTGACGACAGGTTGGCGTTGCTGCCGCTGCTATTGAGATTGCTGTTCACCTCGGGGTCTGATCCTGTATATTTAGTGATCGTGAATAAATTTTGTACGGAGCCGTATACTTTAATGCCTCTCAGGCTTTTCAGGAAAGTTTTGGCTACCGGGATATTGTAACCGAGCATCAGCATTTTACAACGCAGGTAGGAGGCGTTTTCCACGAAGCGGGAATTCATCAAACCGCCGTAGGCAATGGCGTATCCATCTCTCGGTATATCGGTGTTTTCGTTGTTGGTGGTCCACCTGTTCAGCGCAGCCTTACCGGGGCCTGATTCCAGCACCAGGCCGGTACCGTTGTACAGGCTGTAATCCAGTGCGCCCTGCAGGAATATGTTCAGTTCAAAACCTTTATAGGCAAAGTTGTTATTGATACCATAGATATAATGCGGGTTGGCATGGCCAAGATAGGTACGGTCGTTGGCATCGATAATGCCATCGGGCTTACCGTTGGGACCACTGATATCTCTGAATTTCGGATCGCCCGGTTTGGAGTTGGGCTGTGCAGGATGCGCTTCACCGGTTTTTATGACGCCATCATAGATGTAACCATAGAACGTACTTAGTTCGCGCCCCGGTTCCAGTTTGGTAAAGTCCATACCACGGCCGCCATAGAGATTAGCGGTTTGTGTGATCACGTATGGTCTGCCGCCGAGGTCGAGGCAGTTCTGTTTATTGTAGGCAATGTTCACCGTGGTGTTCCAGGTGAATGCGTGATTGATGATGTTTTCAGTAGTAACAGATAATTCCACCCCTTTATTTTCGATGCTGCCGGCATTCACCGTTTGTACGGCAAAACCATTCCAGTCGCCGATAGGCATATCAAAGATCAGCCGGTTGGTTTTTTTCCGGTAGTAATCGATAGTAGCGGAAACCCGGTTGTTGAAAAAGCCCATATCAATACCCAGGTCCAGCTGTGCGGTGCTTTCCCATTGCAGGTCTTCATTGGGCAGGCGGGTAATTACCGTTCCACCATAGCTATCGCTGCCTTCGCCCAGGGATACGTTGGTAGGCCCGAAAAGCGACATGTAAATATAATCGCCGATCCTGTCGTTACCGGTAACGCCGTAACCACCTCTTACCTTCAGGTTGGAAAAAATGTTCAGGTCTTTGATAAAATCTTCTTCACCGGCTCTCCAGGCGAGGGAGCCTGATGGGAAAATACCAAAGCGTTTGTTACCTCCGAATTTTGATGATCCGTCGCGGCGCACTGTTACTGTAGCCAGGTATTTATCTTTCAGAGAGTAGTTGATTCTTCCATAGGCAGAAGCCATTTTTGAGGGTATGGTGTTGCTGGTGCTTGACAGTCGCTCGGTACCTGCTTCCAGGTTATGGTAAAGGAAAGCATCCGTGCTGAATTTCTGTACCAGGGAATAATGTTTCTGGTATTTATCGGACTGGTAAGATACCCCTGCCACTACATTGAGGGAGTGGATGGTATTAAATATTTTCCGGTAGGTAAAATAGGCTTCCACCAGGTTGCGGGAAACAGCCAGGTCATTCAGGCTGGCTTTGCCCTGTACTTTCTCGCCATCTACCAGGTCGCGGGGCAGATAGGTACCTTCTTTGGTGGTGGTATATTCCGTACCGCCGTTCACACGGAAGTTAAGGCCGTCCAGGATCTGGTAGTCGGCATATACGTTAAAGTTCACTTTGTTCTCGAACCGGTCGTTGGTAGGGGCCATGAGCCATGCCAGCGGGTTATCCCTTCCTTTGAACCGGGCGTAGGAGCCATCGTCGTTGTACACAGGAATAGCCGGGGAGGCGGTGATCACGCCGTACATTACGTTGGAGGGCACAATGTTGCCATCATAGGTTTTGAAGTTGGTATAAGCATGTGAAGCATATACGCTGGCTCCTGTTTTAAACCGTTTTGCGAATTGCTTATCGTAATTCAATCTCACAGAATACCTTTCAAAAGAAGTATTTTTCAGTGCGCCATCCTGTTTGAAGTAGCTGCCGGACAATGCTACCCTGTCTTCCGCAGTACCGCCGCTCACGCTTAAATTATGGCTTTGCACGATACCCGGGCGGGTGGCCAGTTTAAACCAGTCGTTGTCACGCCCGCTGGCCAGGTCGGCGGGGGTATAAAAGGCAGGTTGTCCTTTTTCGATGGCTTTGGCATTGGTGACCTGCATATTTTCCAGGCCATTCATTTTATCATATTCCTTCACGATCCTTTGCGTACCATAATAGCCATCATATTGGATGGCGGCGCGGCCGCTCTTACCTCTTTTGGTAGTGATCATTACCACGCCGTTAGCGCCGCGGGCCCCGTAAATAGCGGTGGAGGAGGCATCTTTAAGGATCTGTATATCATCGATGTCATTGGGATTGATGTCCTTTCCTGTTTCAGAAGGGAAGCCATCTACCACGTACAGCGGCTCGTTCGTGGATTTGATGGAGTTACCACCGCGGATGCGCACAATGGTTTGTCCGCCTGGCGCGGCGTTCGACTGGCTCACCTGCACACCTGCCGCGCGGCCCTGGATGGCCTGTGCAGCATTGCTGGTTACGCCGCCGAGGTTCATATCTTCACTGGAAATGGAGCTGATAGCACCGGTGAGGTCTTTCTTTTTAGTAGTACCGTAACCCACTACCACAACGTCGGTAAGGTTAGATACTTCTTCGGAAAGCGTTACTTTAAAGCTGGTGGTTTTGCCGTCAAATTTCACCGACCAGGTTTTAAAGCCCACCATGGAAATTTCCAGTGTTTCGCCGGGGTTGGCGTTGATCTTAAAGCTGCCGTCGGTATTGGTAACGGTGCCGAGTTTGGTACCTTTTACCGTTACCGTAGCACCGGGCAGCGGCTGACCTTTATCAGTGGTAACCACGCCATGTACCTCGATGGGCGGCGGTGGCGTAGTAGCCGGTTGCAGTACCGGTTTTGTTTTTACAATGATAGCGCCTCCTTCAATACTGTAAGTAAGGGGCTGGTTGCGCATAAAAAGATTCAACGCATCGTTTACAGGCATGTTGCTTACCGTGATATTGGCCCTGCCGCTTTTTTCCAGCAAGGCTTCATCTGCCAGGATATTGAGGCCGGTTTGTTTGTTGATTTCCCGGAACACCTCTTTGGCGGTAGCATTTTTCATCGACAGGCTTACTACCTGGTCCGGGGCTGCGCTCACCTGTGCCGTGGTAGCGAAACATAGCAGGGCCAGGAACTGGCTGACCTTTAGATGTTTGGTTGGACGCCGGTTGCTTTTACACCGGGAACTGGCAATAGTACGTAATTGCATACTTGTGCTGAGTTTTGATTGAGAGAATGGTTTGGTTGTGCTATCTTCTTTTACAAGTCTTTGTTACAATGAACATTCCCGTCATACTGGTTGATATAATTGTTCACCTCCAGGCTTTAATCGCCCTGTATAATCAGTTTTTTCCCTTCTAAGCGGTAATTGACATCGTTGGCATTCAGCATTTTTAAAACATTCACCAGGCTGCTGCGGCGGCTGATCATCCCGAAAAATTTCCTGGGCCTGAGCTGGCCTTCATATACAATCTCCACATCATACCAATGGGAGAACTGTCGCAGTACAGTGGTCAGATCCGTGCTCTCGAACTGGAAATAGCCTTCTTTCCAGGCGATTATTTCAGCGGTGTTTACACCGGTTACTTTTTTTACATGGCCGTTGGGGCTTATCTGCGATTGTTCACCCGGCGCCAGTTGTATGCTTTCTTTCTTACTGTTTACCTTCACTGCGCCTTCCAGCAGGGTGGTATTGATAGTGGCTTCATCTGCGTAGGAGTTGATATTGAAGCTGGTGCCCAATACATCTACCGTTGCCTGGTTCACCAGTACGCGGAAAGGCCGGCGGGCATCATGCGCCACTTCAAAATACGCTTCCCCGCTAAGCTCTATCCGGCGTTCTTCCCCGGCAAAGGTGGCGGGGAAGCGGATAGAAGAAGCGGCATTCAGCCATATTTTGCTGCCATCGGCCAGTACCAGCGGGTAGGTTTCCCCGGGGCCGGTGGTGAGCGTATTATAAATGGGCGCACTGTTGGTTCCCTGTGTTTTAACGTATACCAGTTGCCCGCCCTGGTTATGAACGGCGCTGTTGCCCTGTTGTGCCAGTTGCTGTATACCGGCGCTGTCCAGTATTATTTTTTCCCCGTTGGCGAGAGTGAGCACCGCTTTATGCCCGCCGGGCATTACAGTTGCCGGTGCGGTCTTGTTCACGGTGGTAGCTACTTTGGTGGCTGCCGGCTGCCGCAAAAAGTATACAGCCGGAATGGAGAGGCCCAGGAGTATCACTGCAGCTGCAGCCAGTTTAAACCGGCCATCATTCCTCCGGGGGGAGAGCGGTACTACCGGCGTGCCCTGTATATGCTGTAACAGCTCCTTCCTGACCCTGTCGCCGGGCTCGCCGGAGTGAGTGCCATCAGCAGGCTTTACCTGCCGGAATGCCGCCTGCATTTCGTTCAGGAGGGTACGGCCGGAAGCATCGTCCCGCAGGTAGTCCATCAGCTCAAGGGCTTCCTGCGGACTACAGGTCCGTTGTTGCCAGCGTTGCAGCAATAACCGGTAATATTCATTGTTCTTTCCTGTGGGCATATATATTACTATCCCAAAAAAAGAAGGTAGGGTGGGTGGGGGAGAAAAAAAATTACCTGGAGGGATTCATCAGGATGCCGGAAACCAGTAGCAGGGGAAGAATACCGTCTGTATTGGTGTAAAAGAAGAACTTAATGCTTTTCATGGCCAGCACCATATGTTCTTTTACGGTATTACGGGAAATGCCCAGTTCTATGGCTACTTCTTCGTAGCTTTTGCTTTCTTCCCGGCAAAGCCGGAATACTTTCTGCCGCTGGGGTGGCAGTTGCGCTATGGCCTGGTGCAGTAAAGATTCGTATTGTTTCCAGAGCAGCTGCGTATCTGCATCTTCGGTCTGCTGCTGTAATTCCTGCATCACCTGTAAACGGAGGGCTGCATCGGCGCTGATCTTCTTTAAGAGTTTAAATACATGGTTCCGGGTAATACGGTACAGGTAACCGCTGAACGATAGTTCAGGGTTGATGCGCTCCCTAATCTCCCAGATCTTTATAAACACTTCCTGTAGTGCATCTTCGGCCAGTTCCGGGATATTAATGAAGTGGAGTATATAAGTGTAAAGTGAGGGGTAGTACTGATCATATAGTTTTATATACGCTTCGGTATCCCCTTGCTGCAGTCTTTGCAACAGAACAGCTTCTTCATTGCCCACTGGATTCTCGATTTGATGACTAAAATAAGCAATTGGGCGGATAATTCGCGGAAAAATTCGCGGATTTTGTCTGACTCAGGATTAAACTGATTACGCTGATTACGCTGATTTGATCATTTTTGATTTTAAGGATTTGGGAAGATATAAGCGAATATTTCACCTTTTCTCCCCCAATCCTTTAAAATCATCTATAAAATCCCAAAAAATAAAATCAGCGTAATCAGCGTAATCAGTTTAATCCTGAGTCAGACAATCTCCGCATCTAGGAGAACGCCGGGGCGTATTCTGCAGCAAAGGAGGCAAAATCCCGCGCCGGCTTCCCGGTGATATCCTGCAC
>NZ_DATCRD010000025.1:0-12158 GCF_036569185.1 Chitinophaga sp. | reverse complement strand
TTTACGGCCTTCGTAGATGATAGTTTCTCCGGGGCTTTCTTCCACACCGGCGAAAATAGAACCAGCCATGATAGAGGAAGCGCCGGCGGCGATTGCCTTTACCATGTCACCGGTATAACGGATACCGCCATCGGCGATGACCGGAATACCCAGTTTCTTCAGTGCTTCAGATGCTTCCAGAATAGCGGACAACTGAGGGAAACCAGCGCCGGTTACGATACGGGTAGTACAGATAGATCCGGGTCCTACCCCTACTTTTACGGCATCAGCGCCTGCCTGTGCCAGTGCCAGCGCACCTTCTGCGGTAGCTACGTTACCTGCAATCACCTGCAGTTTCGGGAATGTTTTCTTTAATTTCTTCAGGTTGTTCAATACCGCAATGGAATGACCATGGGAGCTATCCAGGCAAACCACATCCACACCTACATTGATCAGCGCCTGTGCGCGTTCCAGCAGGTCGGCAGTGATACCTAATGCGGCGCCCACCAATAAACGGCCAAATTCGTCTTTTACTGCATTGGGATAGCTGGTCAGCTGGAGAATGTCACGGTAAGTGATCAGTCCTGCCAGTTTCCCCTGCTTATTAACAACCGGTAATTTTTCGATCTTATATTGCTGGAGGATTTTTTCTGCTTTTTTCAGGTCGGTGCCTTCCGGAGCGGTGATCAGGTTTTCGCTGGTCATCACTTCTTTTACAAGGCGCTTTTTATTTTTCTCAAACCGTAAGTCCCTGTTGGTCAGGATACCCACCAGCTTGCTGTTGTCGTCTACAATGGGAATACCGCCGATACCGTTCTCTTTCATCAGCCGCAGCGCTTCTCCGATAGTGGCATCCGCTTTCAGTGTAACGGGATCCATGATCATACCGCTTTCACTGCGTTTCACGCGCCTTACCATTTCGGCCTGCCGTTCGATGCTCATGTTTTTGTGGAGAATACCTATTCCGCCTTCCCTCGCCAGCGCAATGGCCAGTGTCGCTTCTGTAACAGTATCCATCGCTGCAGATACCATTGGTATATTCAGGCGTATGTTTTTTGTTAATTGCGTAGAGAGATTTACTTCTTTAGGCAGAACTTCAGAGTAGGCCGGTACCAGGAGCACATCATCAAATGTTAGTCCGTCAGCTACAAATTTGGGTTTAGATTTTCCCGCAGGCATGATGCAACTATTAATCAGTTAAAAAATAATTGCACGCAAATGTACACCTAATTACCCAATAAATAAAATAATCACTCCCCACCGGGCCTGGCTGCTTGTTAATAAATCATTAACAAACCAGTTCATAAAGCTGTCCTGGCAAGCTTCTGAGCACACTTTGCATCTCCAGGTTGAACACGGCAGCAGCTACCTGGCTGCCGGATAACCGGGTTTGCAGGTACAATTCCTCCAGGTGCCGTTGCGATTTTTCCCGGAAAAGCGACATGATCAGCTGTTCATCTTCGCTCAGTTCAGGGAATAACCGGGCCTGCACTGCCGGCGCCACGGCGGTTCCGGGTTTTTCCTGCCAGCCCATCAGGGCCAGTACATCCGCGGCACCGGTAAGCAGTGCCGCTTTATTTTGCCTGATCAGGTAATTACAACCTGCTGATTGAGGATCGTGCAACCTGCCGGGAATACAGAATACATCGCGGTTGTAGCCGTTGGCCAGGTCGGCAGTGATCAGCGATCCTCCCCGCATGCCGCTTTCTATTACAATGGTGGCATCGCAGATGCCGGCTACTATCCGGTTTCTCTTTGGGAAGTTTTGCCGGTCGGGCGCCGTTTGACTTGGGTAGTCTGTCAGCAACCCGCCCTGCTCCAGCATCTGTACCGCCACCTGCTTATGCGCCGGCGGATAAATCCGGTCCAGCCCGTGCGCCAGCACGCCAATGGTGGGAATCCCCGCTTTCAGGGCTGTTTTATGGGCAATAATGTCGATGCCATAGGCCAACCCGCTTACAATGGTAACCCCGGCTTCAGAAAGACCGGCCACCAGTGTTTCGCAAACGCTTCTGCCGTAAGCAGACGGGTGCCGGGTGCCTATAATATTGATCATCCGCGGGGCATTCAGCGACGCATTGCCCCTGTAATACAACATGGCGGGGTTATCATAGCAATGCAGTAACCGCTGGGGATATGCGGGGTCTGTACAGAACAACGGCTGTATCCTGTGCTTCTCCATAAACGTTATTTCCTTTTCTATCTCCGTAAAATCACGGAAATTCCGGATGGCGCCCGCTCTTATAGCTCCCACGGTTTCAATCCTTTCCAGTTCCTGCTTACGGGCATTGAAAATATTGCCGGCGCTGCCAAAATGTTCCAGCAGCTTTTTAATAGTCACATCGCCGATCAGGGGAATACGGGTTAACGCCAGTTGATACATGAGTTCCTGGGGCATAACAAACAATAATTTCCGCATAATTTACAATTTTCCCCCGTCACTTTTTCTCCCCGGCATGAATTATTTTTGCAGCTACCAACGGATTTTTTTATGAAGATGAAATGGATACTGACAGGCTTAATGGCAGCAGGATTACTGGCCTGTAAAACTACCCGGCCGTTAGCCGGAAAAAGCACGGGATCACAACTGCTTCCCGGGGGCCCTGCATGGGCTGCATTGTGGCAGCAACAGTCCGGCGAATACAAGGCGCTGTGCCTCCAGGCATACCAGCTGGCAGCCCTTCGCCTTGATCAGTATATTGCAGCTAAAGGCAGTAAACCATTGGCAGTAGTTACTGATATCGATGAAACCGTGCTCGATAACAGCCCTTACTCGGTGCACCAGGCGCTGGCCGGCAAAACATACGATGATAAAAGCTGGATGGAGTGGACCGCCAAAGCTGTGGCAGACACAGTTCCCGGCGCGCCCTCTTTTTTTAAATACGCCGCTTCCAGAGGAGTGAAAGTATTTTATATCACCAACAGGCTGGAAGCTGAAAGAGCTGTTACCCTGCAAAACCTTCAGCACTATCAGTTCCCGGATGCCGACAATGAGCACCTGTTTCTGAAAACCACTACTTCCGGTAAAGAACCGCGCCGGCAGCAGGTGTTACAACAATATGAGATTGTAATGCTGTTTGGCGATAATCTCGGCGACTTCTCCGCCACCTTTGATAAAAAACCTTTTGAAGAAAGAAATGCCGCTACCTTGCAGGCCGCACCGGATTTTGGCAGCCGGTACATTGTACTCCCCAATCCTATGTATGGCGACTGGGAAGGAGCGCTGTACAATTTCCAGTATAAGCTCAGCACGCAGCAGAAAGATTCCATACTGAAAAGCCGGTTGCGGAATTACTAGTATTGCGCGCCTTCGGCGCTTGTAAATTGTCTTGGAGCACTGATTACGCTGATTATACTGATTAGCTGGATTTTATTTTTTGGATTTTATAAAGGATTAAGCGAGATAGAAGCGGATATATCTGCGAATTTTGTCTTGGAGCACTGATTACGCTGATTATACGGATTCAATTGATTTTATAAAAAGTAAGGGGAGACAGAAGTAAAATTATTCGCTTCTATCTTCCTTAATCCTTTATAAAATCCAAAAAATAAAATCCAGCTAATCAGTATAATCAGCGTAATCAGTGCTCCAAGACAATTTACAAGCGCCGAAGGCGCTAAAGCGATCACAAACTGATAACCCGGAATACCGTCCGCCTGTTGGCAGCTCTTCCTTCTTCTGTATCATTGGTAGCAACGGGGTTGCTTTCGCCGTAACCCTTTGCAGTAAGGCGGTCTGGCGTGATGCCCTTTTCGGAAAGATAGTTGACTACTGCCTTAGCGCGGTTTTGGGAAAGCAATAGATTGTCTTTGTCGGAACCCACATTATCCGTGTATCCGGAGATCTCAATTTTTACAGCCGGGTTATCCTTTAACAGGGTTACCAGTTTGTTGAGCTCTGTTACAGATTCGGGTTTCAGGTTATACTGTTTGCTGTCGAAGAAAATATTATTCAGCACAATGCTCGCGTTAGCAGCCAGTGGTTGCAATGGAATATTTTTTTCGTAGGGTATGCCGGGGTTATGTTCTTTCAGTGAAAAATTATCAGAGTAAAAAAGATATCCTTTCCTGTTCACGTGCATGGCATAATCCTTTCCTACCGGTAATGGCGCCAGGTAATCGCCGTTTTCATTAGTGGTAACGGTGGCAATATTATACCCGCCCTGCAGATCGGTGATGTCGATATTCGCGGTTAAACGTTGATGCGTGAGGGTGTCGTACACGTAACCTTTAACATACAATGTTTGCAGGGGGCGTGCTTCAGGATAAAGTTCAAAGCTGTAAATATCCAGCGCGCCGCGGGTATCAGACCGGTCGGAGGCGAGGTAGGCGGTTTTCCCGTTTGCTTCTACTACCAGCGATGCGTCTTCATCGATGGTATTGATAGGATAACCCAGGTTGGTGGCAGGGCCCCAGCTACCATCCGGTTGCCGCCGCGAATAAAAGATATCCAGTCCGCCGTACCCGGGATGCCCGTCGGAAGCAAAGTACAGCGTTTGTCCGTCTGCGTGGATAAAAGGAGTAGTTTCCCTGCCATTGGTATTGATGTTGGGGCCCATTCTTTCCGGAACGCTCCACTGCCCGTTGGATTGGCGCCTGGTTACAAATATATCTGCACCATGATCTGGTGTTTCACGTGCAAAATAAAGTGCTTGTTTGTCGGCGCTGAGACAGGGTTGTGATTCCCAGTCGCGGGTGTTAATGGGCGATCCCATATTCTTTGGAGTGGTCCAGCCCGAAGCCGTCTTTTCCGAGTAGTAGAGATCGCAGCTGCCTTTACCTTCCGGAAATTCGCAGCCTGTGAATACCAGCATGGTACCATCTTGTGAAATGTTTTGCGCGCCTTCATTGAAAGAAGAGTTTACAGGTTCACCCATGTTTTGTGCAGCAGACCAGTGATTGTTATCCCGGTTCGTAATATAGAAATCTTCGTTGCGGCCATTTACGCGCCTGGTGAAGATCAATGTTTTACTGTCGATGGTTAATGAGGGGAAGTATTCCGGATCTTTACTGTTTACCGGGTCTCCGAGGTTTTCAGGATGGAATGGCACTGCCTGCCTGCCATTGTTCACGGCAAATTCATAGTTCATTTTCAGCTTCTCCGCATTGGCGCTTCTCGACTTTATAGACGCAATATATTGATTGATTAACTGTAACGCACCTACGAAATTTCCTGTTCCTGCCATCGCTTTTGAATAGGGCACCATTACGGGGCGCAGCCCGCTGCTGTCCAGCTGTTTTAATTTTTCAAAAGCGGCGGTGGCGGCTGCATAGTCTTTCAGCTCCACATAGCACAAGCCCAATTGCCCGTAGGCATCTGTAAAATTGGGCGCTGCTTTAATAGCTTCCTGCAGCAGCCCGATAGCGGCTTTGGTCTGGTAAGTTCTTACAGCATCAATGGCGCGGTCAAAACTGGCTTTAGCTTTTTTAGGCGCATTCTCATAGGTAACAGTCTGGGCCTGCAACAGCAGCCCGAAGCCCAGCAGGCAACTTAGTATTAACAGGGAGGTTTTCTTCATAGTATGTATTCACAATGTAATTAACGAAAATACTATGAGAAATAGTGTAAGCGGATTTTGTCTTGGAACACTGATTACGCTGATTATAATGATTAGTTTGATTTTATTTATAAAAAAGGGAGATAAAAGCGGATATATACCCTCTTATCTCCCTTATTAAATTATTACTTTAAAAAAATTAAAGGTAAAAATCAATTGAATCAGTATAATCAGCGTAATCAGTGTTCCAAGACAAAATTCGCATCGCCGAAGGCGATCAAGGAACGTTGATATACTTGTGGATCTGCAACGACATGGTCCATTCCGGATGATCCTTGATATACTCAGTGATCAGTGGCGTCATTTCGGCGCTGCGTTCCCATTCGGGCTGCAGGTACAGCTTGCAGTGCTTGCCGGCTAAAGCGGCATATTTTTCCGCCCAGGCAAAATCCGTTTTGTTGAAGATCACCACTTTTAGCTCGTGCGCGGCTTTGCATATTTCCGGCAGGGGCGCCTTGAATTTTTTAGGCGATAAAGTGATCCAGTCCCATTTACCACTGAGGGGAGAAGAACCGGATGTTTCAATATGCGTGTGAAATCCCTGTTTATGCAGGGAGCGGGTAAGTGCATCGAGGTTATGCAGCAGCGGTTCGCCGCCGGTAATTACTGCAATACGGCCCGGATAAGCGGCGGCTTCGGTTACAATATCAGCAACAGCTACCTGCGGATGTTTGTCCGCATCCCAGCTGTCTTTTACATCGCACCATACACAACCTACGTCACAGCCACCCAGCCTGACGAAATAGGCTGCCCGTCCCTGGTGGTAGCCTTCTCCCTGGATGGTGTAAAAGCGCTCCATCACCGGGAGGGTATCGGTATTAATATTTATTGTTGTTACAGACATGTCTTACTTCACAAAGGTCCGGTTTTTTTTTCGTCCGGTTGTATTTAATGCTAAACCGGGTATACTGCCGGTTAGTTCATACTTCCTCTCAAACCAATAGCGGAGTGATAGGTATTTTTCAGTAACGCAGCAATGGTCATGGGACCTACGCCTCCCGGTACCGGGCTGATATAGCTGCATTTGGGCGCTACTTCATCAAACTTCACATCACCCTTCAGGCGGAAACCGCTTTTTTTGCTGGCATCTTCCACACGGTTAATGCCTACGTCTACAATCACAGCGCCTTCTTTTACCATATCGGCAGTTACAAAATCCGGCCGGCCTATAGCGGCAATGATAATATCCGCCTGGCGGCAGATTTCAGCCAGGTTATGTGTCTGTGAATGCGTAAGCGTAACGGTACAGTTACCGGGGTTGGTATTGCGGCTCAGCAAAATGCTCATAGGCGTACCTACAATATGGCTGCGGCCTATTACTACGGCATGTTTTCCTTTGGTAGGAATGTTATAATGCTCCAGCATCAGCATAATACCATAAGGAGTAGCCGGAATAAACGCAGGCAGTCCGCTTACCATCTTACCTACGTTCATGGGATGAAAACCATCCACATCCTTGCTCGGATCAATGGTGTTGATCACCAGTTCTTCGTTGATATGTTTGGGTAACGGCAATTGTACCAGGATACCATCCACATCCGGGTTCTCATTCAGCAGAATGATCTGGTCCAGCAGATGCTTTTCAGAGATCTGTGCATCAAAACGCAGGAGGGTGGAATTGTAACCGCATTCTGCACATGATTTTACTTTGGATGCTACGTAGGTTTCACTTGCCGGATTATTACCTACCAATATGGCTGCCAGGTGAGGGACCTTTTTCCCAGCTGCCTTCAATTCAGCCACCTGTGCGGCTAATTGGGCTTTTATAGCCTCAGAAACGAGTTTACCGTCTAAAATTTGCATGTGCAAAGGTAAGAAAAAGCTGTATGTAATCAGCTATGTAATCTGCTTTTTGGGGAGGTACCGTCGGCAGGATGCTGGTGAAGGGAAGAAAATATTTCCGAAGATCCAGCAAAACAAGCCCCTGTAAAGGAACTTGTTTTGCTCAGGCATTGCGCCCGTCAGGAACTTTCGAGTGGTTCAGTGGAAATTATAAGGCAAAACTAAATATAAATCTTCCTGCTGATATACGCAATGGAAGAGCCGGATCACAGTACGTTATTAAATTTTTGGCGCCGCATCCAGGATTTCCGGTGCTGATGCGCCTGCATATTTTTCAAAATTGCGGATGAACTGACCTGCGAGGTCCTTTACCTGCCTGTCGTACGCCGCTTTATCCTCCCAGGTATTGCGTGGGTCCAGTATATCGGACGGAACGCCTTCGCAATGATCGGGGATAGCAAAGCCGAATACAGGATGCGGGTGAAACGTTGCCTTGTCAAGGCTGCCATTCAGTGCAGCAGTGATCATGGCGCGGGTATACGACAACTTCATCCGGCTGCCGGTGCCATAAGCGCCGCCGGTCCAACCGGTGTTGATCAGCCATACATTAACGTCGTATTTGCGCATTCTCTCACCCAGCATTGCTGCATATTGCGCAGGATGCAATGGCATGAAAGGTGCCCCAAAACAAGCGCTGAAAGTAGATTTGGGCTCGGTGATACCAGCTTCGGTACCTGCTACTTTTGCCGTATAACCGGAAATAAACTGGTACATGGCCTGCCCCGGCGATAGCCTGGATACAGGCGGTAATACGCCATAGGCATCGCAGGTAAGGAAGAATATGTTTTTAGGAATGCCGCCTATAGCAGGTTCCAGCGCATTTTCGATATAATGCAGCGGGTAGGATACACGGGTGTTTTCCGTGATCGAACAATCTGTATAATTCACCGTATGGGTACCGGGGAAGAAGCCGATATTTTCCAGCAGGGCGCCTTCACGCACGGCATGAAATATCTGGGGTTCTTTTTCTTCGGAAAGATCAATACACTTTGCATAACAACCACCTTCAAAATTGAATACGCCGGTAGCTGTCCATCCATGCTCGTCGTCTCCTATCAGCTTACGTGCAGGATCTGCGCTCAGCGTGGTTTTGCCGGTGCCGCTCAAGCCAAAGAAAATAGCGGTGTCGCCATCTTCGCCCATGTTGGCAGAGCAATGCATGCTCAGTACATTTTTATTATGCGGGAGTTCATAATTCAGGATGGTGAAAATACCTTTCTTGATTTCCCCGGTATAGGCGCTGCCGCCTATGAGAATGATCTTTTTGGTGAAATTCACTACGGAGAAATTCTGTTGCCGGGTTCCGTCGGTGGCAGGATCTGCCAGGCAGCCGGGCGCCTGGATCACGGTCCAGTCGGTATGCATTTCATCCAGTTCCTCTTCCGAAGGACGTAAAAACATGTTGTAGGCAAACAGACCTGACCAAGGCAGTTCTGTGATCACTTTGATGTTAACCCGGTAATCCTGGTCGGCGCACGCATAGCAATCGCGTACCCACACCTCTTTCCCGCTGAAATAACGGGTGATCCTGCTATATAAACGATCAAAATATTCTTCAGAGATGGGGAGATTAAAATCGTTCCAGTTAACAGTGTCAGTTGTGATGTTGTCTTTTACAATGAATTTGTCTTTGGGGGAGCGGCCGGTATACGCCCCGGTGTTTACGGCCAATGCGCCTGTATCGGCATATACTCCTTGTTTACGGGCCACCGTTTGCTCCGCGAGTTGTTCGGGTGAAAGTTGGTAATAGACGTTCGCTACGTTCTCTATGCCAAGTCCCCGTAAGTCAGCAACAGGATTCCTTACGCTACTTATTTGCATAAAAGCAAGATTGTTTTGGTGTATAGGCAAAACTAGCGATTTTTTGATATTGTCAAATTCTATAGGTGTTATACCATTGAAATTTAGAAATTAATTATCGCTTTAGGGGTTATTGTTGCGATATCTTCAAAATGTATCTGCTTCATTGTTAGATTGTCTAACTGAAAAAGAGAGAATATACTATTAATTAGTTGTAAGGAAATATTAGTACGATTTTGTCATTTAATGTTGCAGATATTGACCGATTTGCTAATTCAGACCAATTTCATATTTCTACCTCCCGAATTTTACATAGGTTTGAACCCTCATTTGAAATTAAGCGACATGAAGAATCTGCCTTTGGATCCGCAGCTGTTTGTAAAGAACCGCCAGCGCTTTGTGGCTAAAATGCAGCCGCAATCTATAGCTATTATCAACTCCAACGATGAACTGCCCACCAATGGTGACGCCTTGTACAAGTTTAAACAGAATTCGGATCTGTATTGGCTTACAGGTATTGACCAGGAAGATACAATGGTAGTATTGTTTCCTGATAACCCGGATCCTAAGTACCGCGAAGTACTGGTACTGGTACGCCCGAACGAATTAAAAGAAAAATGGGACGGGCACCGGTTACGCAAAGACGAAGCCTATGCGGTATCCGGTATGTCTACCGTCATATGGCTCGATAGCCTGGATGCGCTTTTACAACAGTGGATCAACGATGCCGCCAACATCTACCTGAATTCCAACGAAAATAACCGCAAGGCAAACCTGGTACCGGTAAGGGATTACCGCTACGCACAGGAAATGAAGGAACGCTACCCGCTGCATAATTACCTGCGTGCAGCTGTTATTTTCAAAGAACTGCGCGCCGTAAAAACACCGGAAGAGATCAAGGTAATGCAGGAAGCAATGGATATCACGGAAAAAGCTTTCCGCCGCCTGCTGAAATTTATTAAACCAGGTGTATGGGAACATGAGATCCACGCAGAGATTTTGCATGAGTTCCTGCGCAACCGCTCTGGTGGCGAGGCTTATGGCTCTATTATCGCTTCCGGCGACCGTGCGCGCACGCTCCATTACGTTTCCAATAACCAGGAGTGTAAAGACGGGGAAGTGGTGCTGATGGATTTTGGTGCGGAATACGGTGGGTACAATGCCGACCTTACCCGCTCAGTGCCGGTAAATGGTAAGTTTTCACCGAGGCAGCGCCAGGTATATGACGCCTGCCTGCACCTGCATAACTATGCCAAATCCATTCTCCGCCCGGGTATTACTATTGCTAAATACCACGAAATGATGGGAGAGGAAGCTACAAAAGAATTCATTAAGATCGGGTTGCTTACAGAAGAACAGGTGAAAAATCAGGACCCGGAAACACCGGCCTACCGCAAATACCTGTACCATGGTATTTCCCATCACCTCGGCGTAGATGTGCACGACCTGGGTCCTTCTTTCCATCAGCCTATCCCGGTGGGCGCTGTAATGACCATCGAACCAGGTATTTATATTGAAGAAGAACAACTGGGTATCCGCATCGAAAACAATGTTTGGCTTACCGCCGAAGGTAATGTAGACCTGATGAAGAATATCCCCATCACGGCTGATGAGATTGAAGCCCTGATGGCAAAATAACAATGATGATTTTTATGATGATCCTGGTAAGCAAAGATTAAAAGACAATATTCTATCTTCGCTCACCAGGATCATCTTCAATCATCATAATCATAGTGAATGAAACAACTACCGAATATTCTTACCCTATGTAACCTCTTTTGCGGTGCGCTGGCCATTATCTGCATATTATACGCCCCGGAATACCGCGCTGAGATTAACGGCGCCGACTATACGATTATCAGCCCTGAACCGGTATACTGGGCTTCCGCCCTGGTAGTGATTGCAGGGATCTTTGATTTTTTTGATGGCATGGTTGCCCGCCTTCTCAAAGTATCCGGTCCTATGGGAAAGGAACTGGATTCGCTGGCAGATGTAGTTACGTTTGGCGTGGTGCCCGGTATGATGTTGTATCGCCTCCTGCGCAGCGCCTATTTTCAGCAACCCGATGTTTTTGACGTATCTGTCATTAACCTGGCCCCGGCCTTACTGGTGCCCTGTTTCGCCGCCTACCGCCTTGCCAAGTTCAATATCGATACCCGCCAGTCGGAAAATTTCATTGGGGTGCCTACTCCTGCAGTAGCCTTGCTGGTGGCTTCTTTCCCCATGATCGTTTTATTTAACCCGTTCAACCTGGCCCACTGGTTCCAGAATATCTGGGTGCTCTATATCACCATTGCCCTGCTATGTTACCTGATGGTGGCTGAAATCCCCATGATCAGCCTGAAATTCAAGAATAAAAGCCTGGCCGCCAACTGGCCCCGTTTCCTCCTGATCCTTCTTACCATTGTAAGCATACCGCTCCTGCAATTTGCGGCCGTTCCTTTTATATTTATTTGTTACGTAATATTATCGGTGGCAGTACCGCCGAAAATAGAAGCGGTTTAACATTCTGGATTTTTTGATGTAGGTTTGCGGCAAAATTTCTAGCACAATGACTTTTACTGCACATATCAATGTGATGCCACTGAAAGAATTATTAGATCCGCAAGGTAAAGCGGTAATGAGTGGTCTCAAGAACCTCGGCCTGGGCCAGGTACAGGATGTACGTATTGGTAAACACATTACTCTGCAAATTGAAGCCGCCAGCCAGGAAGAAGCAAGGCAGATCGCTGAGAATGCCTGCCAGAAGCTGCTGGCAAACCAGGTAATGGAATCTTTTGAAGTACAAATACAATAATTAATTGCGGATTACGGATAACGGAGCTGTGGGGAGATAACTGGAAATGTCTCCGGGCTGCATCTCCCCACACATTCGTAATTCGTAATTCGTAATTAAATTATGAAATTATATCTCGTTCCATCTCCCATCGGTAACCTCGCCGATATTACCTACCGGGCCGTAAAAGTGCTGGAAGAAGC
>NZ_DATCRD010000024.1:0-12378 GCF_036569185.1 Chitinophaga sp. | reverse complement strand
AACACGCTCATCCTCCACTAACTGGATTTCGGTATTGCTGTAATGTGTGTCCAGCCATTCCCTTAGTTTTGATTCGTCTCCCTTAATAGGTTTTCCGATCCCCGTTACACTTAGCACGGTAGCTTTACAGGTTCCAAGTTCAGGAAACATATTTGCAAACTGTTTCATCGCAAACACTGATGAGCAACTTCCATTATAGGTAAACACAACTTCATCTATCCCATCGAAGTTTTCCGGGGCCAGTACTACAGGGCACTCTGACTTCTCCAGCACTTCCTTTACAAACGCGGTTGGAACGCTTTCAGGCTTCCAGGAAAATGAAGTAGCGGCATCCAATACGATCAGATCGGCATAACGACTTTCCTGTATCGCTTCCGTAGCAGGCATGCCTCTGTCTTTATGCACCAGGCAATTCACCCCGTTAGATCCGCAGATATTTTTGAACCGCTCTATGTTCTTATCTCTGAAAAGATCCTTCTGATCTTCCAGCTCAATGCCCGGAACCGGTTTTCCAACCGCCATTTCCCGGATATCTTCTGCCGACCTCAGCTCCATTACCTGGTTCTCCAGGAACACGCCTGTAAGTTTTGAGTGTGTAAGATTACAGAGATAACAGGCAAATTCAAGACTGGTTCCGTTGAAGCTCACGGCATCTGTGATGAACAATATTTTTTTCATAACATTTTTTTTCAGCGTTTTAAACCCGGCCAGCTTTACTGGCCGGGCCGGGCAGTAAAGCATTTATTTAACCGCTATACGGACGCTTTTGCCATTCTTTTTTGCTTCTTCATTTTTCGGCAGCTTAAGCTTTAATACGCCATCTTCGTACTGCGCTTCAATTTTGTCTTTGTTGATGCTTTCAGGAAGTGTAAAGCTGCGGGAAAAACTACTGTAGTTATATTCCTGCCTGCTGTACTTTTCATTCTTTTCTTCCTTTTTATCTTCTGTTTCTGCGCTGATAGTAAGCAAATGGCCTTCCAGGTTAATCTTGAAATCTTCTTTTTTCATACCGGGAGCGGCTACGGATAATTTATAATTATCCTTGTCTTCACTCACATTGACTGCGGGAACGGTGAGTTCTGCCAGAAACCGGCCTCCATTGAAATCATTGGTCCATTCCCGCCATGGTTTAAAGAAATCGTCGAATAAGGATGGGAAAAGTGGGCTGCGTTTAGTTAGTGCCTGGGATGACATAAATTACCTCCTTGTTTTTTGGTTAATAATTTTTATGCTAAACTATTACCTGCGCGACTAGAAGAAAATGATCAATCTCAATAAGGATCCTGATTGTGATCATATGCGTCCGGTTGTGTCCATAATCATCCTGCAGGCTGACCGCCATCATAAAATGAACCGGAGTTGATAACAATCATATATTCCACTAACTGTGATCAGGATTGAACCTATATGGGTTTGCTACATTTGAGCAACATTCAATCACTATAAAATCTGTTTATTTATATGTTAGGTAAATTAGAATTAGACCAGATTGACCAAATATTAGCCAATAATATAACAGGCCGTATCGGCTGCACCGATGGGAAAAAGGTATACATAGTACCTGTTAGTTATGCATTTAATAATACCTACCTGGTGATACATTCCAAAGAAGGAATGAAAATTAATATGATGAGGCAAAACCCGCATATTTGCTTCCAGGTGGACGAAATTACTCATCCCGCCAATTGGAGAAGCGTTATTCTTTGGGGAGATTATGAAGAAATAACCGATCCTAAGGAAAGATTTTATGCCATGAAATTTCTCGTAAGCCGTTTATTACATCTGCAGGTAAGTGAAACGGCTGGCATATCTGAAATGCACGGTGAAATGACGAGAGAAAGAACACCTGAAAACATTATCCGACCCATTATTTACCGTATAAGGATCAGTGAAAAAACCGGCAGGTTTGAAAGTACCTGATCTACCTGCCGGCAGATAATCCGGTTATCCGTCTTCCATTTCATCCGGCATTTGAAAATGCTGCCCTTTTTTCGGTTGGCCGGCAATATTCAATTCTTCCAGTGTCCAGCTATCCGTACCTGTGGTTTCCAGCCACAAACCGCCTGATTTATGCAATACCTGGACGTTTAAACCAAACTCCCTGCTAAAATCATGCTCCACGGCAGCAGCCATACGGCAAGCACTGATGTTTATCCAGCCGGAATTATGTATCATACGGATCTTGTCTATAGGCATTTCCGGTGGCACCAGTTCCTCTTTTGGGGAGCATACTCCCTGTTGGTGCGGATTACGGTAAAACGCCAGTTTGAGGTAAGGATAAAATTCCCTGAACCTCTTTTGAATATCCCCAACGATAGCTTCTTCGCTTATATAAATATCCATAACAAAGTGTTTATAATATTGCAATAATACCCAAGCGCAGATTCTCCTGAAATGAGATCAGTCAGTCTATTGTATGATAGCGGTCATCCGGTATGATTTCTCTTACTGTGTTGATCCAAACAGATAAATTCTTATCTTTCTGCCGGTAATAACTAAATCTATGAGCTTTTCCATCAATGGCCTGGATACCGATTTCCAACTGGCCGTGTTTGCGGCCATCATGGAGCGTATGCCAGGCCTGGTTGCCATAAGGGAACAGGAAAGTGGCCGGCTGTTGTACATTAACGATACAGGTGTGAAGATGCTGGGGACAAATGATTATGCTGAACTTGAACTGCTGATCGACCAAAACCAACTGGGTAAAGGCAGTGCAGATTCCCGGTTGGAAGAAGCAAAGCCCGGGGAGAAAGAATGTCAATGGCAAAATATACAGGGAGAAACTTTTCTCGGACTTTACGAAGAAATATTTCTACGCAGCAACAACAAAGATTATTGCTTTTTCCGCATTACCGATTACCTGACAGACCGTAGGTTCAAACAACAGCTTAACAGGGAACTGGAACGTTTTGGTGCCCTGTTCGATTATGCCAGCATAGGTATCCTGGTGACCAATCAATGGGGAGAAATTATCCTTATAAATGATTTTGCACTCAACCAGTTTGGATACAAACGGGAAGAACTGCTGGGGCAAAAGGTGGAAATACTTATTCCAAAAAGGGTTCACCACAGGCATGAACAACACAGGGACCGGTATAATGCCCATCCTCAAAGCAGGCCCATGGGCATTGGCATGGACCTGTTTGCCGTTCGGAAAGACGGAACAGAGTTTCCCGTGGAGATCAGCCTTAGTCACTATGCCAATGAAGAAGGCCATTTTGTGATCGCTTACGTCAACAATATTACAGAAAGAAAAAAGGCCGAAGAAAAGATAGAAAATCTTAATAATGAACTGGAAGCTAAAGTGGAA
Organism: Chitinophaga sp.; assembly: GCF_036569185.1. Lineage (GTDB taxonomy): Bacteria > Bacteroidota > Bacteroidia > Chitinophagales > Chitinophagaceae > Chitinophaga. The sequence continues at coordinate 9,068 of NZ_DATCRD010000024.1, read as the reverse complement.
GAACGCACCGGGCAACTTACCCAGGCGCTGGAGCTACTCAAGATATCCAAAGAGGAGCTGACAATAGCACTAAGCAAAGAAAAAGAACTTGGCGACCTGAAATCACGGTTTGTTTCTATGGCCTCCCATGAGTTCAGAACCCCACTTAGTACTATCCTCTCTTCTGCCTTCCTGGTAAAACATTACGCTGAAGAAAAAGATCAGCCTGTACGGAACAAACATATACAAAGAATTGTTAATGCTGTATCCTTACTGACAGACACACTCAATGATTTCCTCTCCGTAGGTAAAATCGAGGAAGGAAAAGTTCAGGTTCGCGTTTCAGAGTTTGACATAAAAGACTTTTTCAATAACATCTTACAGGAGATGCAGGAATTAGCCAAAGAAAAGCAGACCATCAGCTATAGTCATAGCGGAGAAGCAACTGTTCAACTGGATCCATCTCTACTTAAACACATAACCATGAACCTTGTTGGAAATGCCATTAAGTTTTCAAAATCCGATGGCGTGATAGAGATCCGGACCATGAAAAATGAAAATGAATTTTCACTCATTGTTAAAGATTATGGCATAGGCATGTCTCCTGAAGATCAGCAGCATCTGTTCGAAAGGTTTTACCGGGGAACCAATGTAAGTAATATACAGGGAACAGGCCTCGGGCTGCATATTGTAAATAAATACAGCGAATTGATGAATGGCAGCATTTCCTGTGAAAGTGAACTCAATACCGGTACTACGTTTACTATAAATTTTCAGCTTGAAACAAAAAAAGTTCCCTACCAATCATGAAAACAATCTTACTAATTGAAGATAACGAGGAGCTACGTGAAAATACGATGGATATTCTTGCTATCGCTGGATATAATGTCATTGCTGCAGAAAATGGCAAGATCGGTGTGGAAATGATCCTCAGCAATAAACCAGACCTGGTAATCTGTGATATTATGATGCCTGTATTGGATGGCTTTGGTGTATTACACCTGATGCAGCAACACGAAGACATGAAAGATATTCCTTTTATTTTCCTGACCGCCAAAACTGAAAGGAGCGACTTCCGTAGAGGGATGGGAATGGGCGCAGATGATTATATTACAAAGCCATTCAGTGGTACAGAGCTATGGGATGCAATAGACAGGCGGCTAAAAAAAGCGGCTATCAGGAAACAGCATTTCCCGGCGGATCTTCAGGGATTGAACAAATTAATGTATGAAGCCACCGGTAAAGAATCTTTAAAAGCCCTGGCAGAAGGAAGAAATATCGACAAAGTTAAAAAGAAACAGGTTATTTATTCGGAAGGGAATCATCCCACACGCCTGTTTTATCTTCAGCGTGGTAAGGTAAAAACTATAAAGACCAACGATTTCGGTAAAGAGCTTGTAATAGATCTTTTTACCGCCGGCGACTTTATTGGGTACACTGCTTTGCTGGAAGGCACTGTGTATAAGGAAACCGCGATGGCGATGGAAGAAAGCGAAGTAGCGGTGATTCCGCTTAACGACTTTGAAGAGCTCATTCATAATAATCATGAAATAGCCGTTCAGCTTATCCGCATGCTGGCCAAAAATGTAACCACAAAAGAACAGCAATTGCTGGGACTTGCCTATAACTCGCTTCGTAAAAAAGTAGCCGAAGCCCTAATCAGCCTTCACAATAAATATAATCCTCAAAAAGAACAACCTTTCGTCATCAATGTGAGCCGGGAAAACCTGGCTACTATCGCCGGTACCGCCACAGAGTCGCTTATCCGTACGCTCAGCGATTTCCGGGAAGAAAAACTGATTGATATCAGGGATGGTGTGGTGGTACTGCTGGATGAAAAAAAATTATCCAATATGCTTTATTGAGCAATCCGTAATAAATGCACCATGCCGTTACCAATACCGCTATCCTCGTTTCCGGCACAGCTTTCATTTCTTAATTTCCACGGCCAGCGACTGTCTTCTGCAAATTTCCTGAAAAAGTACCAGCGCATCAGCCTTGTTACATAATGCAGTGCCCGGGTTCAATGTGGCGGCTGTGCCACAAGCCACTCCAAACTGCACGGACTCAAGAATATCCTTACCTTGATACAGGCTTTGAACAATACCGGCTAACATGCTATCGCCGGCACCTACTGTACTCACCCTGCGCACTCCCGGCGCTGGGATTGTGACCGATAAATCGGCCGTTACCAGCATTGCCCCCGCCTCTCCCATTGAAACTACTACTATTTTACTGCGGTTACTATTGATAATCTGTTTGGCTACATCAGCCACCTCTATAGTATTCAGCGTACTTGCCCCTGCAAAACCCGTTAATTCCCTCACATTGGGTTTTACGAGATACGCTCCTTCCCGCAGGGCTTCTTTTAACGCCAGCCCTGAAGTATCAACAATAAAACGGGCTCCTTTAATAGCTGCTATGGCACTGAAAGAGGCAAATATATCAGGTGGTACGCCCGGAGGTAAACTGCCGCTGGCAACAAGATACTTTATTCCCTCCATCCCACGGATTACTTCCAGCAGGTGTTGCCACTCGTAGGCGTCTACTTCAGGGCCCGGCATATTCAGGCGGTACTGAGCCTGGCTACTGTTGTCTGTAATGATCAGGTTCTCGCGGGTATGTCCGGCAATGGGAACAGGTATCCCCGGAACACCTGCTGCATGTAACAATGATTCAAAAAATCTGCCACTGTGCCCTCCTCCGAGATATACAGCATTCGCTTCTCCTCCCAGTTGCACAATAGCCCTGGCTACATTTACGCCTCCCCCACCCGGTTCAAAAACAGGCGTACTGCAATTCAGCTTTCTTTCAGGCACCAGTGCAGGCACCGTGATGCTCTTATCTATTGCAGGATTTAATGTAATAGTGACAATTTCAGGCATATCCGTTCAATTTGATGATTCAATATTATACTGAAAAACTGTTCGTTTCTTACTCATGCGCAATAAAAACCGGCATACTGTGCTTATTTATTAGTTCCGTGGCGAAACTCTTCCTGAATAATTCCGAGAGAGGTGAACGGGCAAAAGATCCGCATACCAGTAATGGTTTTTCAATATCTGCCATCCAGGTATCAAAATATTTCCTGGGATCTCCCTCCAGTTTATGAATAGTGAGATCAGTAAAATGCCTTGCCGCCATTTCCTCCACCAGTTGCATGTCAGGGATCTCTTTGTTTTCCTTGCCTGTTGCATATACAAGAATGGCCTTCGGAAAAAGCTCCTGCATCAGGTAGCAGAAAGATCTGATAGCATATGCGGACTGCGCGCCTCCATCATAGGCAAGCACAATGCTTTCCGGGAAATAAGAATGTTCCGGGATTAATAGAACCGGGCATTCCGCATTGTGCAACGCTATTTTCAGATACTCGTTTGGTGTTTCCGTGCCCTGGTTCTCGTAGAACTTCTCGCTTCCCAGTATCAGCAGATCAGCAAAACGTGTCTCCCTTTTTAAATCCTCCAGAGATAGATCATATGCCGCTTTATGCACCCTGTATTCAATATGGTTTCGAAGGCATTCCTTCTCAAAGGTGGCTATATTTTTGTCCACCAGTTCGTCGCTGTAGCTTTCCAGGGTAGTTTCAAAAACGGAGCCGGTAAGAAGAGCGGAATTCCATGAAGGAGAGAAATCCATTTTAGGCAAAAAAGTGCCAACCAGGAGTATGGGTTGTATTTCATTCAACCTGCCGGCAAACTCAAAAGCGCCTTTGGAAAAGTGATCAGCGTCCAGAGCTAAAAGTACTTTTTTCATTTCGTTTCTATTTGAATATTGAGTTATAAACTATAGTGATGATTTACATCTGCACTTTTGGCGTCTCCTTAAATGGGATAAACGGCTCCGGTAAAGTTAGTGGCGATTTCAAAAAACGCGAATGACTATCGTCATGCCACAACCTGATTTTCATCCTGTAGCTGAAGCTTGGTGCCAATATGATTATATGTTACTGCTGACCACATTAACTCATTCTTTATCCGGTTCCTCCGGGTATCGTAAACTATAGCGTTGGGATGGTTTCCCTGCGTTATTCAGTTCTTCCAGTGTCCAGCTGTCTGTGTCAATAGTTTCCAGCCATAATGTTCCTGCTTTGCGGAGTATTTGCGCATTTAATCCGAAAATGTAGCTAAGATCATGTTCCACCGCAGCGGCTGTTCTATAGTAACTGATATCCATCCATCCCGGGTTATTCCGCAACCGGATATTTTCAATTGGAGTGTCGGATGATATTTTGTCTTCTTCAGGAGAATACTCTCCCTTTAGATGTGGTTTCCTGTAAAATTCAAGTTTCAGGTAAGGATACAGTGTACGGAACTTCTCCTGGATTTCTTTTATCACCGATTCTTCGCTAATATATATCTGCATAAAAAGATGTTTTAGCAACACAAGTTTAGCACTAGTATTATCAGGAGCAAATGAGAAAGATCATCCCGTAATATGATTGCGGTCACATCCCGGGAAAGAAGATAATCCGAAATTGATGATTCAATATTTTATTATGCAAATAGCAGATATCAACACGCATACGGCCGACAAGCTACCGGAACTATCTGGTCATGAAGAAAAATACTTCTTTGAAGGCCCGCGTTCCAGAGCAAAGGAATTTTTGTTTTCCCTAAAAGTATTGATTGAATTTATCCGTGGGTTCAGGGTATTGCATTTTGCCGGGCCCTGCATCGCGGTATTTGGTTCTGCCAGGGTGCAACCGGGTTCCGAATACTACGAAACCGGCCGTAAAACAGGTGCAGGTATTGCCAAACTGGGATTCACAGTCATGACAGGGGGCGGCCCCGGTATTATGGAAGCCGCCAACCGCGGAGCAAAGGAAGCAGGTGGCAAGTCGGTAGGATGCAATATCAGCCTGCCCAGGGAGCAGGCTGCCAATAGATATCTCGACCTGCAGTTCAATTGCCGATACTTCTTTGTGCGTAAAGTATTAATGTTTAAATACTCCTATGGATTTGTCATCCTGCCCGGGGGTATTGGTACCCTTGATGAATTCTCTGAAGCACTTACGTTGATACAAACCCATAAGATACTTAATTTCCCCCTGGTGCTGATGAGCCGTGGTTACTGGGACCCCCTGATGCCACTCTTTCACAAGATGATTGCAAGCTATATGATAGACCCGGCAGATCTGCAATATATCTTACTGACAGATTCTATTGAAGAAGCGATGCTGCATCTTCAAAAATATGCAGTGGCCCAGTACCATGTAAAACGCAGAAAAGAGTTTCACCGGTTTACATTATTAGGCGAATAACGAGACAGATATATAATTAAGGAGAAAGGACTGCCGGGTAACAAGCTCTGCCAACCATTATTCAGCTGGAGAAATTCTCCTGTAAATAGACGTGAAAGTCCGCAGCCAATGTTTTAAATGTTTCCTCCACCAACTCCATTCTTGCAGCTAAAAATTGCATCATTACCGTCACATTACGTAGCCGGCTGTTCTTGTCGCAGCTATGCAGCATCACTTCCTGCAGGTCTCTTACTTCATGCCTTAGCACACTTATTTGTTCATCCATTTTTAAAAACCTGTACTGGAAAACTTCAAGGTGGGCCAGGTGCTTTCTTTCAAAGTTCTCAGAAAGTATCCGGGCTAATTTTGTTTTAAAGAGAATAGTTTCATCCTCCATTACTCCCAATGAAGTTCTCCATGACTCATATAATGGTAAATGCCCGTCTATTTCATCTGACCTTATCATCTTTTTTAATACTTAGTTGACAATTTATAAATACCTGAAGCAGCAGGATATAACCACACCGGTTACGAGCATAGCAATTACTTATTGTGGGCTATAAACAATGGGAAAGGCAAGGTTTGCATCAATACATCTGCCATACTTTCCCTGAACCACCGGGAAATGCTGCTTCGCCTGTAAGCGCCCAGTACAATAGCAGTTCCCTCTTGCTGCCCAAGCATATAGCTTACAATTTCTTCCTCCGGCTCGCCCTCCATTACTTTATAGGCTGCTCTGGGAAAATGCCACCTGACAAAATCTTTTATCAGGTGTTTGTTTTCGAGCAGATTTCCTTCTGGATTGACAGATAACACAGTTGTTGACAAGGTTTGCCACGAGGGCAAGAGGTAATTATACATTTTTATGGCATATACAGAGGTAGGTTCTCCGTCGTATAAAAGCACTATATTCCTGATATCCCCAAAAACGGCTGGCGTTAACACCTGGGGTGGCACAATAAGCACAGGGCATTGCACATCAGTCAGCAAATCCCGGATAAAGCGTGTGGGAGGTTTTGCTACGTCATGTACAAATGTCTCGTGCGCATCTACCACAAGCATATCTGCATAAATGCTTTCCTCCAATGCACTAAGAAGAGAAACATTCCTGTTCCTATGAACACTGTAAGCTATTCCCGCAGCCTGGCAGGCTGCCTCAAATCTGCCTGCTGCCGCCTCGCGTTTACCATGGTCTTCTACTTCAAACTGCCTGATGGTAGCCTGGTCCGTTCCTGCTTTCAGCAGTTGATATAAGTTAAAACTATTATAAGTCGGGTCATCGGAAAAAACACCGGTCAGATGTGCGCGCTGCTGCTTCGCTATCCAGATCGAATAATGAAGGGTGCTCTCTGAAAATCTGAGCCCGTCAAATATGGCCGCTATCTTTTGCATCGTAATGTTTCGTTCAAAGATAGCCTTACAGGAAAATGCAGCATATGATCCCAATTAGCATGTACCCTGACTTTCGTCAGGCACTGACTCCATGACCTCAATCAAACACCAGGATGACCGGTATCATTTATCTGCTGCTACCAGGTTTATAATTTTACCGGGAGAACATTTCAAAATCCTGTATATGCATGCCAATATTTTTTCACTCACTTACCTGGTTGCCAATATGGTTAGCCTGGTTGTATTGATAGCCGCTATTCTCCGGCCTGTTACAGCCAGGTGGATGTTATCACTAATATTTATCGGCGCAGGAATATTTAATGCCATAATGGCAATCCGGGAACCGGATTTGTTTATGGTTTATGGTGCCATGACTCCTTCGGCAGCTTACGAGCAGTTCATTTACGGCGCCTTCCGGAATAATATAACAGCCATCGTCCTGTCTATTTCTATATGCCAGCTGGCTGCAGGTATTTTCATTGCAGCCGGGCGCTCGCTGGGGGTAACAGGGCTAGCCGCTGCCATTACTTTCCTGATAGCGATAGCTCCTTTGGGGGCCGGTTCCGCCTTTCCATCTACACTTTTACTGGCTGCCGCTGCGATAGTATTACTTTTTAAGAAAAAATCCCTGTCGGCCCATCCGCTATGGACTGGCTTCTTTCAACTTTTTCTACACAAAAAGAATAGAATATAAAAAAACAGTGATGGTTACTGACAGGAATAACAGCGTCACTGTTGTATACCGCACAGTCAGGATGGTTTCATCCGGAAGACTCTGGCAAAAAATCTTTTACGGACATTACTTATCTCCTTACATGATCAGTGAACTCCACTTCTCACTATTATACCATTTGTATTTTACATTATCAATTTTCCATTCTTCTCCTTCCCGGTGTAATACAAAAAGGTATTCGGCGCTGAATTGATTGTCTGTCTGAAAATAAACCTCCGCCTTGCTTTTTGATTTTACAGTAGCCTGTGCCGTTGTTCCGGCTGTTATTCCATCATAGCGGGTAGGCCGGCCATACGAATTGGCCTGCCCTCCGTACACCCGTTTTTTACTGGTGGCGTATTGCTGAAAAACCGGGTCGTATTGCGCTTTGTAGGCGGCAAAACTTTCCGTTAATCTGGTTTTATCATTTTCGTATATCTCAAAAATCTGGTTTTCGATCTCATTCATCTTAACAGCGTAGGACCTGGCGATGTGGATTAAATGGTTCTCCAGGTCTTGCGGCAACAGGAGTTCAGTGCTTGTCATGATTCCCAATTATATACTTTTAGTCAATGCTTTCTCCGAAAATAATTAAATCCATCCATAATTGATATATTTTTGGCTATCCCCCGTTACGAAAATTACCATGCCTAAAAAAATGGGCTTTGCCTTAAGCTACTGAATACAGTTGCGACAACGACCACTGAATCATCCGGAAAATAATCCATTAATGAATACGCAACACCTGGTGACAGACATGATCTTCGTTTTCATTGTATCAGTAGTGCTTTTTTACGTTTATAAGTGGTTCATTAAACGCCGGAAGAAATGAGGCCGATGGAACAATATCATTATGATTTAATCCAGCACTTCAACAAATGACTGCTCTCTGTTCCCACAATATAATACCCTTCCGGCGCCATCGTTCCATCGCAATGATAAGTGACCAGGCGCGTGCCTGCCGGCATCTTCTCCAGCTGACTCCGTAAATATCCGTTATACTGGTTATACAAATGCATGGAATAAGTAAACTTATCATCTATTTTATAAGTTCCCGGCAGGTTCTCATAAAAGGAATTAAAAAAATAGAAATGATCATACTTTGTTAAATCAAGTTGCATTAAATTACCGAGCATATAGGTAACATTTGGGAGCCCTGTCATTTCCATTGCAATAGTGGCATAACGCACTAAATCACTACGCTGTTCTATTCCGTAAAAAAAAGATTGGGGATTGTAGTAAGCGCCGCCAATACAAAACTTTCCAGCTCCGCTGCCAATGTCCAGTATTTTTACACCCGGGCTCACGGAAAGAAAATTGGATGCTTTCTTAACCACCTGTAGCGGGGTCCAGTGTTTTTGGGCCAACGCCTGTATGTAAAGCGGATAAAGATGCTGGAAATTGTAATCGGAGGCAAACCATTTGTCTGTATGACCAGGTAAAGAAGCAGATGTCAGCGGCATATTTATGTTATGATTTACGATGCAGAAATTGTTGCAGTTGCAAAGATATTTATCAATCCGTTTTCCTGCGGTAAACTTTATCAGTCAAAAAAGTGAGCTTTGTCACTTTTATAAATGCTAATTTCGCGTTATGAGCATCAAAGGTATTTTCCCGATAGATAAATGGGACTTCAAAAGTGAATCCATCCTTATGGATTTGCCCGCTGATATTTATGAGATACTGACCGCTCATAAAAGTGAGCAGCTGTATGCCAAAAATGAAATTCTCTTCAGGGAAGGCGCT
>NZ_DATCRD010000023.1:0-14881 GCF_036569185.1 Chitinophaga sp. | reverse complement strand
TTGCCGTTGATAGTGATATTCGGCGCTATTTTTTCAATGCGGTGGTCTTTGATCCATACATCCTGTACCGTAGTGCGCCCTTCGTTTACCACGGCTATATTCCTGATGAGGTAGTTTTGCATGGCGCAAAGGTAAAAAAATCAGGATTAATACGGGAAATCAATCAGGAGCACTTACCCCTCCAAATGAATCGAAAACACAATCATCCTCGATTGCAGTTTCTCCACTACATTGGAATACCGCAGGTTGGGATCTTTTACATGTACATTGCCAAAACCGTTGCTGATCTTAAACTCCGGGGCAAAAATGAAGCTCTCAAAATAAAATTCGAAGCCGGCGCCGGCTTCATAGCCATAATCGCTTTTCCTGATCTTTACAAGGTCTTCAGCCCTGCGCAGGCGGGCATTGGAAGCGAGGTCATAGTCATATTTAAGGCCGGCAATGGTATAAACGCGCATATTGCCGATGCGGTCCGATTTAAACTTGATCTGCAGGGGAAAGCTCAGTAAAATAGACTCGATCTTTTTTTCCGTATCCTGGGGTTTGGGATAAGTGTCGCGGTAGTACAGGTTTTTGGAAGCAAATATCAGCTGCGGGTTAAAGCGCAGGTCAAAATGCTCACTCAGCCTGGCATTGGCCAGCAAGCCCAGGTTGAACCCCATCGTTTTCAGCGGCTCCGCTATCATAATAGAGTCATCGGCCAGGAAAGCGGGGGAATGCTCTAATTTGAAATACGACTGGTTTGCTGCCAGTGTAATACCAAAGTAATAGGGTTTTGCATCGTGCTCCAACATATTCATCTGGGTTTGCGCCCTGGCGGGAGCTACCCCGAATATTATGAATATCAGCGCGTAGCGCAGTAAATGGAACATATGCCGAATGTTAGCGTTTTGCATGTAACGGCCTGGAAACGGGTATTGGTTAAAATAGTTCGCATTGCTTCACCCTGGGGAAACGCTTTCACAGATTCCGGCAGGTAACTGTAAGCCGCCTGGCTTTTGGCTACCCACTTCCCGATCAGGGGAGTAACATAACGAAAATACGAATTATATAATTGTTTAATGGGAAAAACTGTGGGATTCGAAAATTCAAGTATCACCAATTTACCTCCCGGCTTCAAAACCCGGTACATCTCAGACAACCCTTTCTCCAGGTTTTCAAAATTACGCACACCGAATGCCACTGTTATGGCATCAAACGTTTGATCAGGAAAACTTATTGTCTCACTATCGCCGGCCTGCAGGGTTATTTTGTTGCTTAACCCCGCTTTCAGGATCTTTTCCCGTCCATGGCTCAGCATTCCCTCTGAAATATCAATCCCCACAATTTTCTCGGGATGCAGCCGCTTTTCTGCCATAATAGCAAAGTCGCCGGTGCCGGTAGCCACGTCCAGCATGAGTTTGGGCTGAAGCGATTTCAAATAACCCAGCGCCTTTTTACGCCATATGATGTCGATCCCGAGCGACATAAAGTGATTAAGAAAGTCGTAGCGGTAAGCAATATCATCAAACATGGTCGCTATCTGCTCCTTCTTGCTTAATTTTGACCCTTCAAAGGGAACGATCTTCTGAACATTTGCATTTTCTGACATAGTGCGCAAAGTTAAAGAAATGTAGTCATGTGGCAGTATGCAAAAACAGGGATACGGGATTTTTAATGGAACAAAGCAATATCATTATGATTATTAAATCAGCAGAATATCTTATCAGCAGCCCCAGTTGGGATAAATGTCCCAATCCCATATGGCCGGAATACGCATTCATCGGCCGTTCTAACGTTGGTAAATCTTCGTTGATCAATATCCTGGCTAACAATGAGAAACTGGCCAAAACTTCCGGAACTCCGGGTAAAACACAAATGATTAATCATTTCGCCATTAATAACGCCTGGTACCTGGTAGACCTGCCCGGCTACGGATTTGCCAAAAGAAGTATGTCGCAGCGCCGCCAATGGGAACAGATGATCGAAAATTACCTGCGTAAACGGCCTAACCTCGTCAGCGTATTTGTATTGATCGACAGCCGCCACCAGCCACAGAAAATTGATATTGATTTTATTAACCAGCTGGGAGAATGGAATATACCGTTCAGTCTTGTATTCACCAAAGCAGACAAAAGCACCCAGGCGGAAGTCAGCAAAAATGTAAAGGCATTCCTCAATAAAATGAGGGAAACCTGGCAGTTCCTTCCACCCAACTTCATTACTTCTACCGTGAAGAAAACCGGCAGGGATGCCATCCTCACCTACATCGATGAGCTGAACGCGCAGTTCCGGGCCATCGCTTAGTAATGCTTTCTTATATACACATGTTTGTTACCCCGGCATTCCGGGGTAATTTTTTATATTTATTTGTTTATCTCAGCCAGTGATGGTATTTTTTGCCTAAATACTTGTTGGAATGCCGGATATCGCAGATGAAATACTGTGTAAAAAGATAATAGAGCAGGATGAAGATGCCTTCCGGGCGCTATACGAAAAATACCGGGATCACATATATGGCTACACTGTGAAGCTCTGCGGCCTGCCGGAAGTGGCATCCGATGCCGTTCAGGAAGTATTTATGAAGATATGGGTAAAAAAAGATACCCTGAACCCGGAATTATCTATCAGATCCTACCTCTACACTACTACCCGCAACTATGTATTTGATTACCTGAGAAAAGCGGTGCACGACCAGAAATTCCGTGAATATTTTCTGCAGATGTATACAGAAGATACCGGCATGATGGACGATATCCTTTACACCAGGCAACTGGAAGTTATTAAAATGAACGCTATTGCCCAACTGCCGGCCCAGCGCCAGCTGATTTTCAGAATGAGCAAGATACAGGGCTGCTCCAACCAGGAAATAGCAGATCAGCTGGGCATTTCCGTCAACACCGTAAGAGATCAGCTGGTAAAAGCTTCCCGCTTTGTAAGGCATTATCTCTACCAGCATGCAGATATATCAATCATCATTACTGCCTTTTGCCATATCATCCGTTTCTGAAAAAATATTTTCAGGAACGATCGTCTTTTAATGTTCCCCGATCGTATTAGTGTTATGTCAACCGTGAATAATGGAAGAAAGTAAAGAACGGATCAGGTTCCTCTTCATTAAATTAACCAAAAGGGAATGTACCCGGGAAGAGCGGCAGGAGCTTATCGCGTGGTTACAGGAAAATCCCGCGCCGGAATATTTACCGGAGGTGGAAGATTTGCTGCAGCAGGAAAACTGGCCAGTAATGCCGGCAGATATAGCCAGCCGTGTTTTCACCGCCATCATACAGCAAACACCGTCCAGGCCGGCAGTACCACTATGGAAAAGAACCGCCTTCAGAATGGCGGCAGCCCTGGTGCCGCTTGTTGGACTGGCAGCACTTGTATTGTTTTTTTATAGAGATAAAAATGATAAACGCCATTTCGCGAATAACACCCGCCAGGTGCAAACCATACAGCTGGAAGATGGCACGGTGATTAGTCTTAACCAACGCAGCAGTCTTACCATAAACATATCTCCCGGTAAAAATAAACGCAGGGAAGTATGGTTGAAAGGAGAAGCCTTCTTTACTGTGGTTCACCAGGCCGGCAATCCATTTGTGGTACACGTTGCCAACGGTATCGACATAAATGTACTGGGCACCGCTTTTAATGTGAACAGTATAGATAACAACGCAGTAGTAGTACTGAACGAAGGGAGCGTGAAAGTTAACACCTCCACAGGTAACGCACTGCTGCTGCATCCCGGCGAAATGGCCGGTTACAGCGCAAGTACCGGAGCGCTCACCAGGCAGAAAGTGGATACCCTCTTTCAAACATCCTGGAGATATAATCTCATGGCCTTCAAAGGCGAACCATTGAAAACAGTAATGCATAGAATCGGTGAACAATATGATTACGAAATAGTATTTGATCAGGAAGAAGCAGAAGAACTGCTGTTTACAGGTTATGTACCGTCGGATAACCTGCAACAGGCCATTGCCACAATAGAACAGTCCTTTAATTTAAAATTCATTTTACAACACAAGATCATCCGTGTAAGCAACAAAAAAATCCTTTAGAGACAACCAAAATTTAGTTATGAAAAGAGTTAAATCAATCAGTACCCTGCTGATAATGGTCACTGCTTTGCTATGCTGTTTGCAATGGTCAGAAGCACAGAAGTTAAAAGCAGCCTCCCCTGGAAACAAAGTAAACGCTGTACCACTTATTACTGTAATCAATGAACTGGAAGCAAAATTTGATATACGCTTTAGTTACAACACCAACCTGCTGAAAGGGAAAAATGTGCTCCTGCAAAACACAAATATCTTCCAGGCAGATAATATTGAGAGCAACCTCAATAAGTATATGGCGCCACTTGGATTGGTATGCAGGAAAATCAACGGAAAACTTTACGTGGTAAAAGCGGAAGATGCCACCGATGCCAATACTGTACAGGCAGCAGCCGCTAACACAGCCCCACTGCAAAACATCAAAGGCTCGGTAAAGGACTCTCTCGGCAACGCATTGCCAGGCGTTATTGTTCAGGTGAAAGGCACCTCCAAAGCCGCGGTTACTGATAAAAACGGCAACTTCTCCATCGATAACGTAAAGGATGGCGATGTGCTGTTATTCAGCTTCATCGGCTATACGCCAAAAGAATACACTGTGAAAGGAGAGCAACCTGTTCACATGGTGCTTAGCGATCAGGCTATCAGTATCGACCAGGTAGTGGTGACGGCGCTGGGTATCAAACGCCAGGAAAAAGCCCTGGGGTACGCTGTGCAACGGGTAAAAGGAGAGGCGGTACAAACGGTGAAAGGAGTGGATATGGCTACTTCCCTTACCGGCCAGGTATCCGGCCTCGTGATCAAAAACTCCACGGAGTTTTTTGCCAAACCTACTATTGAATTAAGAGGGGAAAGCGCTTTGCTGGTGGTGGATGGCGTGCCATACGGTAATATGACCTTGCGCGATATTCCTACAGATGATATAGAAAGCCTCGATATCCTCAAAGGGCCCACCGCCTCTGCATTATACGGATCCAGGGCTGCCGGCGGCGTGATCCTCATCACCACAAAAAAAGGAACCGGCACAGGATTGTCTGTAAACGTGAACAGCAATACCATGTTCCAGAGCGGCTTCCTGGCGATACCTAAGTCGCAGACTTCCTACGGCCGTGGCCAGAATGGGAAAATTGACAACGACTATGTATGGGGCCCCAGGCTGGATGCGGGAAATACCGCCAGGGACTGGAACCCCGTTACCAAACAGTTTGAAGACAACAGGCCGCTGAACTCCGTAGGTAAAGACAACCTGAAGAACTTTATGCAACTGGGCATTGTTACCAACAATAACATCAACGTATCCCAAAGCGGGAAATACGGCAGCTTCCGCGCTTCCCTGAACCACATCTATAATAAAGGCCAGTTCCCCAATGCCAAACTGAATATGTATAACTTCACCCTGGGCGGGGAATTGAAGGCCTCCGAAAAATTCAGCCTCGAAGGACATATGGGCGTAAGCAAGCGGATGGCCCCACAGGTATGGGGAACCGGCTATGGCAACCAGGGGTATATTTACCAGCTCACCATGTGGACAGGCCCCGAATACGATATCCGCCAGTACCGCGATTACTGGAAAACACCCAATCAAACGCAGAACTGGATGTACACTAACTGGTACGATAACCCCTATCTCATCGCCTACGAAAAACTGGATGCTATTCAGCAGAATACAACGAATGCAAGTCTTACTGCCAATTATAAATTCACCCCTGACCTGAACTTACTGGTACGCATCGGCTATGATGTTTACAACAACAAAGAAACCTTTACCAACCCAACCGCCAATATCTATTCTACCCGTGGCGGATGGAATGCCCGTGGTTTATACAGCATCAATAATACCTGGGGCTGGAGCACCAATGATGACGCTATGCTTAGCTACAATAAAAAAGCGGGCGACTGGAACTTCGAAGCAATGGTGGGTGGAACCATTTATTACTGGGTAGATGAAGGATTGAAAGCCACTACCAAGAACGGGTTAACAAGCCCCACTTTCTTTTCGCTCAATGGTTCTGTTGAACCCCCTACCTTCACCCCCGCCTATAGCAGCAGGCAGGTGAACAGTTTGTATGGACGAGCAGCCGTAAGCTGGCGTAACACGGTGTTTATTGACGCTACCGGGCGTAACGACTGGAACTCCGCACAACCGGAAGAGAACCGGGCCTATTTTTATCCCTCCGTTGGTTCCAGTGTGGTATTGTCTGAGTTATTTAAGATGCCTGCATTTACTGATATGTGGAAAATACGCGGTTCCTGGGCTACCTTCAAAACCCCGGCTGGTGTTTATGACATCAACCGTTTGTATTCCACTACCACCGGAGCATGGAATGGCGCTAATTCCGCCAGTTATCCCAGCAACCTGCTGGGTGTTAACCTGCTGCCCAGCTCACAACGTACCTGGGAAATCGGTACTGCTGCTTACCTGTTCAAAAAACGTTTGAATATAGACGTTGCCTATTTCAATAAATACTACTACAACCAGCAAACGTCCGTTTCAATTCCCGGCTCTTCGGGCTTCCTCAGCACACTGGTAAATACATCTGAAACCTACGTAAGGAAAGGCCTGGAAATTACCGTTGGCGGAACTGTAATGAAGAAGAAAGATTTTCAATGGTTATCTACCATCAACTGGTCTAACCAACACCGTTATTATGTAGACCTCGATCCTGTATACTCCGCGCAAAGCCCATGGGTAAAGAAAAAAGAAAGACTTGATACCTATACAGATTATTACTGGCTGAGAGATCCGGACGGTAATGTAATACACAACAGCGGCTATCCCGTGGAAAGTGATTACAGGAAGAAGTATGGTTACAGTGATCCTGATTTCAGCTTCGGTTTTATCAATACCTTCTCCTATAAAAATTTCACTGCATCACTCAATATTGATGGGCGTATCGGCGGACTGATGTACAACTACATCTATGATAAAATGTGGGACTCCGGAACCAATCCTGAATCAGATAACCAGTATCGTTATGATGAAGTAGTGAACGGTCTTACTAATTATGTAGGACAAGGTGTAAAGGTTACTTCAGGCAGTGTGACTTACGATAACTTCGGCAATATTACCAGCGATACGCGCAAGTATGCGGTGAATGATACAAAAGTATCTTACCAGAACTATGCGCAGAACTTCAGGGGCGGCGACTATGGTGTGCAAAAGAAAACTTTTGTAAAGGTGCGTGAAATATCCGTTGGCTACAGGTTCCCTGCTGCTATGCTGGCGAAGAGCGGGATAAAAAATGCTTCTGTTTCACTTACCGCGCAGAACCTCTTCCTGTTCACCGCTTTCAAATTTTCAGATCCCGATGTAGATGATGAAAACCTGAACTCACCATCGCAACGGATGCTGGGCGTTAATTTCAGGGTAGGGTTCTGATATCTTTCACATCAAAAAAAATCTCATGAAAAACAATTCCTTAAAATATATACATGCAGTATTCCTTACAGCCACGCTGGCTGCAGGCTGCTCTAAATTCGACAAGATCAATACCAATCCCAATAAAACCACGCAGGTGAGCTCCGCCATGCTGGCCACCAACATGATCCTCAGCATTACCCGTTCAGATATCAGTACCACCAAAAGCTTTATGCAGCCTTATTTGCTGGGAAAGTATCTTACATGGGGAGAAGGACAGGAAAGTTTCCAGTACAACAGGTTGGGCAGAACCAATTTTAACAGGATCGCTTTACTGCGTAACGTACCTCCTATGATAGGCTATGCACCGGATGAACAACTCCGGAAATCCTACAACGCATTGGGACATTTTATCAGGGCCTGGCAATTTTTTCAAACCACTATACAGGTAGGCGATATTCCTTATTCGCAGGCAGTGAAAGGAGAGTCTGAAAATCTTATTCAACCAGGGTATGATACACAGAAAGCCGTATTCCTTGGCATCCTGAATGAACTGGATAGCGCTAACCTTCTTTTTGCAGAAGGAAAGGATTTCAGTGGTGATCCGATCTATAACGGCAAAGCAGATAACTGGCGCAGGCTTACCAACAGCTTCGAGTTACATGTGCTGATGAACCTGTACAGGAAAACAGCTGATGCAGATCTGAAAGTGATAGAACGGTTTAAGGAGATAGTAGCCAATAGGCCGCTGATGCGTTCTTATGCCGATAATTTTGCGCTTACCTATACTGCTGCCGCGGGACAAAACTATCCCTGGTCCGATGTGCCGGCAGGCTCAGGTAACTCCTTTGTGAAATCCAATTACACAATGCTTACAGCCACGTTGATAGATCCGTTGAAGGCTTTGCACGACCGCCGTTTATTTTACTACGCCAAACCTTCGCCCGTTAAAATTGCAGCCGGTAAAACGGCAGATGATTATGATGCATACGTGGGCGCCGAGCCCTCTGATGCGTTTCCTGCTTTGCAGTCTATCCGTTTGTCGAAAGACTATTCCGATCTGAATAACCGCTATGTGAACCTGGTAAATGCAGAGCCGGTAAGTGTTTTCAGTTATTCTGAATTACAGTTTGTATTGGCAGAAGCAGCGCTGCGCGGATGGATCACCGGTACGCCGGCGCAAAATTATTACGCTGCAGGGGTCACTAATTCCATGAAATTTACAGCTGCATATACTCCTGATATAGAGGACTATCATCACAATATGAAAATAGACGATAGTTATATCCAGGGATATATAACATCGGTGGCGCTTGCAGGCAGTATGCAGCAGCAGTTGTCGCAGATCATTACACAAAAATACCTCGCAGGATTCCTGCAGGGTGCTAACTACAATGCCTGGTACGAACAGAGGAGAACCGGTTATCCCGTATTCAAACTGAATGCAACTACTAACCTGAACACGCCGGCTACGCAGTTTCCCGTAAGATGGCTTTATCCTGATAATGAGCTGAGTTATAATAATGCAAATCTCAATGATGCTATCCAGCGGCAGTTCAGTGGCAGTGATAATGTGAACAGCGTGATGTGGCTGTTAAAAGACTAAAGTAGGAACGGGGATGAAAGCGATATTCGTTTCCATCCCCGTTCTTAACTATAACTATCAGTAAGCTAATTTGCCATAGGTCATGATGCAGGCGTCTGAAATGTTGGGAGTCAGAATGATGGCATCCGTGGTAAAAGTGACGAAAAATTGTCGGTTTTCCCCGATCGTCAGCACATTTTCGTTATTTACCTGTTTTATATGAAATGTATCAGCATTTATTCTTACGTCATTGATAAATAATGCGTATTGATTGCCGTGGAAAACTATTTCCTGCTTTTCGGTTACCTGCGCGCCTTGTCCGCTAAAACATCCTTCCACTTTTGCCAGCCGCCATTTCCCTTCTACAGAAGTGAGCAGGGGTGCATCTTTCTTTTTACAGGCAGAGAAAACAGTTATTAAAAAAAGGACAGTGAGGAAATGATAAAATTTCATAACAGGGGCTTTTTAGTGTTATTGATACAATAATCTACTGGTAGTATGATCAGTTAAATATTTTATTGTTGATGATCGTTTGATTGATCTTTTTCTCAAAATCCACAAAGTAGGTAGGGGCAGCAGGTTGAGGCAATAAATCTAAATAGATGTCGGTAGTATCTGCCGGATTTTTTTCTATGTAGATAAATGCCCGGTAGGGTGCATCGGTTGCGCCACGCGATGAGTAAGTATTAGGATCAGCTTTTATGGCTGTTCTCGGGAAGCTGCTGAGAAAAGGCTTCAGGCTGTCATGCACATTGCCCGGTAATTTCCGGGTGCTTTTCTCATTATTTTTTTGAGTAATAACGTAACTCCCATCTGCGGTGATTTGCAGTGTTTTGCTTTCTACATTGGGAACACTAAAACCTCCATCAAAAACAAACAACGCAGTAGTATCAAGAGCTTCTACTTTATCTTTTTTGCAGGAAAGCGCGCAGAGGGAAACCAGCAGCAATACGGCTGCCAATGATTTTGGTCGTATCATACAAAAAAACTGTTTTATTGAATGTATAGCGTAGAAACCAGCGAAAAGTTACAGGGAGTGGGGGGATTGTATAGCTTGATAAGGGGAGAAAATGCCACCTGACGTGGTAGCACGTCAAAAAAAATGAGAGAGGTACAAAAAAACGGGGCGCCTTAGTTCACTATCTTATTGGCGCAGCTGCTGCTGGCAAAGGCTTCGGGTTTGGCTTTAAAGGCAAAGCCCATTCCCAGGATATAGCCCATTGCTTCCCGCAACGCCAGGTTGCTTTTGAACTGAGGGTTGGTATTGATGTCTGCGTGCACTTCCATGTCTACATCATATTCAGTAAACAGGTCGCACAGTTCATACGCAATTTCAATACTCTTGGCTACTTCTACCAGCATGCGCTCTTTGATAGAATAGCGGTCTTTGGTTTTTTCATTGTGAATAAACATAAACCCGCCGTGACCTTCCCGCAGGAATACGATCACCGTGGCGAATTCCGTATCTACTCCTTTTACCTGGGAATCAGTGCCGATGCACACTTTCAGCCGGAACCCCTTTGCGGTTTCACGGACGATGGCTTGTCGTACTTCTTCCTTTACCGGAAGGTGGATAACCTCTCCATTAAATCTTCTCCATTGCATACATGTATATATTAAGGGTGAACATGCGTAATTGGGTTATGCTATAATGCCTGCCTGCTGAAGTAATGCCATGCGCTAATTGGGTCAACAATATGGGATGCGTTCATTGGGGGATAACAGCAATATGTACGAATATACGAAAAAGCTGTTAGCAATAACCAACAGCTGTATATTAAAAAAATAAGAAGATCCAGGGAAGGGGAAGACTAGAACTGTCCTGTGCTGAGCATTACAAGGGTACATGCCTCTACCGGCTGGATATTATGCTGCCGGGCAATATCTTCCAGTTCGGGGTTTTCTGCGCCGGGGTTGAAGATGATGCGGCGGGGCTGCAACTGCAGTATATAGTCGTAATATTCTT
Source organism: Chitinophaga sp. (assembly GCF_036569185.1). Lineage (GTDB taxonomy): Bacteria > Bacteroidota > Bacteroidia > Chitinophagales > Chitinophagaceae > Chitinophaga. The sequence goes on along the minus strand of NZ_DATCRD010000023.1, from coordinate 3,941 downwards.
TTTGTGCCATCGGGTTCAGGTACATGGTCACGGTATCTACTTTTTCAAGTGGCGGATGTTCTGTGATCACCGGGGTATCGCCAATGGCAGCCGCACGTTTCCCGATCGCTACTACCGGGTGGCCTTTGGCCTTTAGCCGGTTCACTGCCAGGTTGCTGTATCTTTCCGGGTTAGGCGATGCGCCCAGTACCACGGTGAGCTTTTTATCATTATTGGTTTCCATACCGCTAATTTACGGAATTCGGGGCAGGTGATAAGCGCTCCGGGCTTTTACAGGGAGATCCGCCGCTATGGCTGTTTCGTATAGGCGGGCGGGTGGTTACGACTGGAGGAAAACCGCTTTTTCCCTGACGGCAATAGCGCTTCTTCGTATAGTTAATACTGTTATGGTAAGTATCATGCCTGGTATCAACAGGTAAATACTGGAATAAATGAAAAAAAGGCAGGCTTCGTTAAAAAGATTAGACCGGATATCGAGCCATCCATATCCATCGGCCTCAAACAGTAACGCTAACAAGCTCACATTACACAGCAGGAGTCAGCACTTTTATAACCCGCTTTCCCCCATAATACAGCCATTATAACACCGGAAAGCCGGGAAATACAAAAAGATGGAGAACATCGATTGTGCAGATGATAATGAGCACTCCCTGGATAACACTGTCTTTTATGTAAAACAGTTTCATCTTTTGGTATTGGGATTTTCAGAAGAGTGAAAATATGTTTCCCTAACCTACTTGATCAGCTTTAGCAGGCTGCTATAGAACCAGCTTTCTTCCGATTTGATAAAAGCCCCAATGGTTTTATCGGTTTGCTGCGCAAATTTGGTGATGTTAGAGATAGAGTCCTTAAAGGCTTTCATTTCTTTGTCTTTAGGATCGCCCTCGGCTTGTTGCAGCTGCAACAACACTTTCATGATAGGATCCAGCTCACGTTTCTTTCTTTCACGGGCTATATAGGTAGCTACTTTCCAGATATCTTTCTCCGCTACAAAAAATTCTTTTCTTTCCCCCGGGATCAGGATACGTTCCACCAGGCCCCAGTTAATAAGTTCCCGCACATTCATATTGGTATTTCCGCGGGAAATGTTCAGTTCCTCCATGATATCATCGGCACTCAGGGGATCAGGCATTATCAACAACAAAGCGTGGATCTGGGCCATTGTACGGTTAATGCCCCACTGGGCGCCCAAAGAGCCCCATGTTTGGATAAACTGCGCTTTTGCTTCCACTAAATTCATGTAGGTCGTTATTTTATAGCGTTTGACGGTTTACAGGCTCAAATGTATATCAGGTTTTTGAACTTTCAAAATCTAATGAAACATTTTACCGGTGAATGACGGGAAGGATCAGCGGTATCAATGGTGCTTCAGGCATTGAACTGCGCTAAAACCGGCGGCGGTATTACTGATATTATTGGGTTGTTTAGGAGACAAAAAGACGGAGCGATCACTTCGCTTAGGGAAAGGCATATCATTCTCACCCGGGCAGATGCAAAAAAAAAGACGGAGCGAATGCTCCGCCTTTCATATAGCTATTACAATTTTTTATACCAGCATAGTTACCGGGTTTTCCAGGAAACCTTTCAGGGTAGCCAGGAAACGGGCGCCTACTGCTCCATCTACGCTTCTGTGGTCGCAGCTGAGGGTCAGTTTCATGATGTTGGCCGTTTTTATCTGCCCTTTTTCCACTACCGCAGTTTCGGTGATATTACCAACCGCAAGGATCGCTGAATCCGGCGGGTTAATGATGGCTGTGAATTCGTCGATGCCCAGCATACCCAGGTTGGAGATGCTGAAGGTATTACCGCTGAATTCCTGTGGCTGCAGTTTCTTGTTCTTGGCTTTGTCGTACAGGCCTTTTGCATCACTGGCAATCTGGCTCAGTGTTTTCTGATCAGCAAAGCGGATCACCGGTACTATCAGGCCTTCTTCAATGGCTACCGCTGAACCGATGTGTATGTGCTGGTTTTCGCGGATAAAGTCGCCCATCCAGCTGCTGTTCACAGCAGGATGCTGACGCAGTGCCATGGCAGCAGCCTTGATCACCATATCATTGAAGGAAATCTTAACAGGGGAAATTTCGTTGATGGATTTGCGGGCTTCTATCGCCTTATCCATATTCACATCTATTTTCAGGTAGAAGTGAGGCGCACTGAATTTGCTTTCGCTGAGGCGTCTGGCAATGGTCTGGCGCATTTTGGTGAGCGGAATATCTTTGAAGCCTTCCTGGCCGGCAGGTACAAAGGCAGGAGCAGCAGGCGCTGTACCGGTTTGTGCTGCAGGCGCCGTTTTGGCTGCAGGAACATAGCTATCCACATCTTTCTTGATGATACGGCCACCATCGCCGGAACCCGGAACCTGGCTGATATCAATACCTTTTTCTTCAGCCAGTTTCTTTGCCAGCGGGGATGCTTTCACGCGGCCATCAGTGCTGGTGGTAGTTGCAGCAGTAGCCTGGGCTGGTGCCGGAGTACCGTTCTGGGAAGGAGCAGGGGCAGATGCCGCGGGAGCGGATGATGCCGGTGCAGCGCCTTCAGCTGCCAGGATAGCGTCTACATTAGTACCTGCTTTACCCACAATGGCTATAATACCATTCACTTTGGCAGCGTCGCCTTCTTTTACGCCTATATATAATAAGGTACCGTCGGCATAGCCTATTACTTCCATGGTCGCTTTATCCGTTTCCACTTCAGCCAGTACATCATCACTTTTTACAACGTCGCCTACTTTTTTGTTCCAGGCAACTATTTTACCTTCTGTCATGGTATCGCTCAGGAGCGGCATCCGGATAACAGTAGCATTTTTCAGTGCTTCTTTTAATGCAGCATCATCAGCCGGAGCGGCAGCGGCCGGAGCAGCCTGTGGGGCAGGCGCCGGTGCGGCGGCAGCAGGTGCAGGAGCAGCAGCATCTTTTTTACCTTCGCCTTCCAGCAGGGAACTGTAATCCTCTCCCGGTTTACCTACAATGGCAATGATCCCGTTTACTTTAGCTGCTTTCCCTTTCTCAACACCTATATAAAGGAGGGTTCCTTCTACATAACCCATCACTTCCATAGTGGCCTTGTCTGTTTCCACTTCAGCTATAACATCATCTGCTTTTACTGTATCGCCCACCTTTTTATGCCATTCCGCAATCACCCCTTCCGTCATCGTATCACTCAAAAGGGGCATTCTGATAACTTCTGCCATAGTGCTTTATTCAAAATTTTGTTCAAACCTACATGTTTTTGCGCAAAAACGCAAAGAAGGAATTGTAAACTGTTTAAAAATGTCTGTCTATCCTTGATATTTAATCAGCGTATACCCGCTAGAAATCCAGTTCCATGTTAAGCCGGTCTTTCAGCTCTTTTACCAGTGGGTATTTCTCTGCCATCTGCTGGAACTGCTCCCTGCTGGAAAGCGGCGCCGGACCGATATCCTGGACCTGCTGGCTCTCATCCAGCTGCAGGGTTAGCACAATGGCCGGGTTATTGAACTTCTTCTTCAGGAACTCCGCAATCACCAGCTTTTCTTCCTCCATAAACCGGAATTGTACAATGTTCCGGCTTACTATTCCCACCTCGGCAGTACCCAGCAACTTCAGTTGAGCCAGCTGTAAATTGCTTACCACCGTCATTTTATTGGCCTGCCGGTACAGATCAATAAATTCTTCCCAGTACACATGGATGGCCCCCAGGGTGAGTGGGATGGATTGTACCTGGGTAGTGCCCTGCTGTTTGGCAGCCATTGCTTCTTTCATGGCGGCAAGCCCGGTCAGTTTGCCGGCGGGCGCAGGGGCGGCTGCAGTACCGGAGGTTCCGGCAGCAGGGGAAGCCACAGGAGCCGTAGCTGCCCCCGATGAACTGGCAACAGGCGTGTGGGCTGCAGGTGCCGCAGCCGCAGCAGGCGTATGGACCACTCCGGTATTTCCGTTGGGAGAAGGCGTTGCAGATGGTGGCGG
>NZ_DATCRD010000022.1:0-12857 GCF_036569185.1 Chitinophaga sp. | reverse complement strand
CTTTTTAGGAGCAGCTTTCTTAGCAGCAGCTTTTTTCTTAGGCGCTGCTTTTTTAGCAGCTTTTTTAATTGTTGCCATTGTTTTTTGAATTTGGGTTAGTAAATGATAATTGGGTATTAAAAAAAAACTTTATGGCAAACACCGCAACAGCTTTCGCTTATGCGGTGGCGTCAAGTGCTTTAACGGAAACGTAGGTTCTGTTCTCACGTCCTTTACGGAACTCAACTACACCGTCGCTGGTGGCAAAAATGGTGAAATCTTTACCAACTCCTACATTTTGACCAGGATGGTATACGGTACCTCTCTGGCGGATAATTATGTTACCGGCTACAGCAGCTTGTCCACCGAAAATCTTAACGCCCAGTCTTTTGCTCTGGGAATCGCGGCCGTTCTTTACGCTGCCTTCACCTTTTTTGTGTGCCATTCTATTTTAGAATTTTAACTTTTAAAAAATTAAGCAATGTCGCTGATCTTGATCTTAGTAAAGTGAGTACGGTGACCAACTTTCTTTCTGAAGCCTTTTCTTCTCTTCATTTTGAAAGCTATTACCTTATCACCCTGAACATGACCCAGGATCTCTGCTTTAACCACTGATTTTACATCAGTACCTATTGTCAGCGTGCCAGCGTTATCTGTCAGCAGTACATCAGAGAACTCGACTTTGTCGCCGATATTACCTGTTAACTGCTGTACAAAGATCTCCTGGTCTTTTTGTACTTTGAATTGCTGACCCGCGATTTTTACAACTGCAAACATAATTAGCCAAAAATAATTTCCTGCAAAAGTACTACTTGTTTTTTAATTGACAAACTTTTCTGCTTTATTTAGTATTTCTAAATTAAAAGCAAATTGCCACATATAAGCTAATGACCCCAAATGAGAAAGAGCTTATTCTTTTCAAAGATACGTAGTTATTTCAATTTTAGATTTATTTATATGGGTCCATGGTCCATAGTCGATGGTCCCTGGCGTAGTTCGTTTTATAAGTGGCGCCATTAGAGTCCATGGTCCATGGTCCACTGCATCCTTCAAGGAGGGCAGTATACGGGGATAGGCAATTACCTGGATTTTGAAGTTTTTTATACTTGCAGCAGGCAGTGGACTATGGACCATGGACCATGGACTACTCTAATCAAAAACCGTTAACTTGCCGTGCAAAGCATCACAATTTTTATACTTTTGTCATTTCAACCATTCTAAACTAAAGGGCATGAAGTTTAAGTCACTGCTGGCCAAACCATTTGCTTCCATTGTGAGCAGCAAGATCAGGAAGGAAATGCAACGGGCAGTAGAAGACCAGGATGCCATCCTGGAGGATTTGGTAAAAACAGGCAGGAATACGGATTTTGGGAAAGAGCATAATTTTGATGCCATCCATACCTATAATGAGTTTAAGGCTGCGGTGCCCATCCGGGACTATGAGCAGTTTAAACCATATATCAATAAAATAAAAGAGGGCCGGCATCATGTGCTCTGGAAAGGGCAGCCTATTTACCTGGCTAAAACCTCCGGCACCACCAGCGGTATTAAATATATACCCATCAGCAAAGAATCCATTTCCAATCATATAGACACTGCACGGAATGCCCTGCTGTATTATATGTCTGAAACCGGTAATTCCTCTTTTGCCGATGGTAAAATGATCTTCCTGTCCGGCTCCCCTGAGCTGGAACGTATTGCCGGGGTACCTACCGGGCGCCTCAGCGGTATCGTGAACCACCATGTGCCCCGCTACCTGCGCACCAACCAGCTCCCCTCTTACGAAACGAATTGTATTGAAGACTGGGAAACCAAGCTGGATCAGATCGTGGAGGAAACCATCAACCAGGACATGACGCTCATCAGCGGCATACCCCCGTGGGTACAAATGTATTTCGACCGCCTGATAGCCCGCAGCGGCAAGCCGGTAGGAGAGCTGTTCAAGAACCTGGACCTGCTGGTGTATGGCGGCGTAAACTTTGAACCTTACCGTGCCAAGCTAATGGAATCCATTGGCCGGCCTATTCATACTATTGAAACATTCCCGGCCTCTGAAGGCTTTATAGCTTTCCAGGATGTGCAGGGAGGGGAAGGGCTGCTGCTGAACACTAACTCCGGGATCTTCTTTGAGTTTGTGCCGGCGCAGGAGATCTTTAATGAAAATCCCACCCGTTTATCTTTAAAAGAAGTAGAGCTGGGCGTGAACTATGCCTTAATTATTAACAGCAATGCGGGTTTGTGGGGATATAATATAGGCGATACGGTGAAATTTGTATCCCTGAACCCTTACCGTATTGTGGTAACAGGGCGTATTAAACATTTTATTTCTGCCTTTGGAGAGCATGTGATCGGGGAGGAAGTGGAGCACAGCCTGATGAAAGCTGCGGGGGAAGAGCAGGTGCGCATCACGGAATTTACCGTGGCGCCTATGGTGCAAACCAATGGAGAGCTGCCGTACCACGAGTGGTTTGTAGAATTTGAGACCATGCCGGCTGATTTGGCTACCTTTGCTGCCAGGGTGGATGAGAACTTACGACAGAAGAACATCTATTACGATGACCTTTTAACCGGTAATATATTGCAACCCCTGAAGATAAGGCCTGTACGCCGGCAGGGATTCATAGATTATATGAAATCCATCGGCAAGCTGGGCGGCCAGAACAAGGTACCCCGTTTAAGCAATGACAGAATATTAGCAGAACAACTGATGCAATACCTTCAATGACAGTGGATTGAAGATTTTTAACATTTCCAACGCAATCTTGGATCAGTGATAATTGATATTATTGTAAAATGAGTAAAAAGAACATAGCCATTCTAGGTTCCACAGGCTCCATTGGTATACAGGCATTAGACGTAATAGCAGCACACCCCGACAAGTTCCGGGCAGAGGTGCTGACCGCCCGCCAGAATGCCGACCTGCTGATAGAGCAGGCCCTGAAATTCAGGCCCAATGCTGTGGTGATCGCAGATGAAACTCAGTATGAGCAGGTAAAGAGTGTACTGTTTGATAAAGGGATAAAGGTATTTGCCGGTACCCGCGCCATGGTAGAGGTAGCGGCATGGGATAGCATAGATATGGTGCTGGCCGCCATTATGGGATTTGCCGGCCTGGCGCCTACCTTATCTGCCATTGAAAGCGGCACGCCCGTAGCATTGGCCAATAAGGAAACCCTGGTAGTAGCAGGTGATATTGTGATGGCTGCTGCCCGTAAAAAGAATGTGCCGGTAATACCTGTAGATTCTGAGCATGCCGCCATTTTCCAATGCCTGCAGGGCGAGGAGGCGAACAAGGTGGAAAAGGTGATCCTCACCGCATCCGGCGGGCCTTTCCTGGGTAAGAAGCCCAACTTCCTTATTAATGTAAAAAAGGATCATGCGCTGCAGCATCCAAACTGGAGCATGGGCGCCAAAATAACCATTGATTCGGCCACCCTGATGAATAAAGGGCTGGAAATGATAGAAGCCCGCTGGTTATTTGGCCTGCAGCCCGACCAGATAGAAGTAGTGGTACACCCGCAATCCATCATTCATTCGATGGTGCAGTTTGTGGATGGTTCCATGAAAGCGCAGATGGGCTTACCGGACATGAAGCTGCCCATACAGTATGCCATGGGGTACCCCGAGCGGCTGGCAAATGATTTTCCCCGTTTTTCCTTTAAAAATTACCCTTCGCTCACATTTGAGCAGCCGGATACCAAAACTTTCCGTAACCTTGCCATTGCCATTGAAGCATTACGTAAAGGCGGTAACGCAGCCTGTATCATGAATGCGGCCAACGAAGAGGTAGTACATGCATTTTTACGCAACCGGATCGGTTTTCTGCAAATGACGGAAGTTATTGAGGAAACGCTGGTAAAGGTGCCACATATTCAAGTACCCACCTTACACGATTATTATGAAAGCGATACGGCCGCCCGCGAACATGCCGCTTCGCTGATCAATGCCATCGTGATCTGATCTTAGATATAATGATTTACGATTTTAGATTTATATATATGTAGTGAACCGCGCTATTCCAATCTAAAATCGTAAATCTAAAATCACAAATAATAAATAATCTTATTTTAAGCGGAGATTTAAACTACATGACAACACAAGAAATATTAGTGAAAGCCGGGCAGCTGATCCTGTCGCTCTCTATCCTGGTAGTATTGCATGAGTTAGGGCACTTTATCCCGGCCAAGCTATTCAAAACAAAGGTGGAAAAATTCTACCTGTTCTTTGACCCCTGGTTTTCCCTGTTCAAATTCAAAAAAGGTGAAACAGAATACGGTATAGGCTGGCTGCCATTGGGTGGTTACGTGAAAATTTCCGGTATGATCGATGAGAGCATGGACCGCGACCAGCTGATGAAAGAGCCGCAACCCTGGGAATTCCGCTCTAAACCAGCCTGGCAAAGGCTGATCATTATGATAGGCGGTGTAACGGTGAACCTGATCCTGGGCTTTTTGATCTATGCCATGATGTTGTGGTACTGGGGTGAAACCTACCTGCCTACACAAAATGTAAAATACGGGGTATCAGTGGATTCGCTGGCGCAAAGCATTGGCCTGCGTGATGGTGATAAGATCCTGAGCATTGATAACCGCAAAGTAGAGAACTTCCAGGCTATACCGGCAGAGATCATTTTGCATGAGGCCAAGAGCATACAGGTAGAACGTGACGGGCAGGAGCTGAATGTGGCCATCCCTCCGGGTTTCATCCGGCAGATGATCAAACAGAAATCGCCTTTTGCCGTGCCACGGGTTCCTTATTATGTGGGTTATTTCAGTAAAGAATCGGCTGGTGAAAAGGCCGGGTTAAAGAAAGGGGATAAGATGATCTCCTTCAACGGGGAACCTGCCACCTACCTGAGTGATTTTAAGACCCGGCTGCAGAAATACAAGAACCAGACGGTGCAAATAGGTGTACTGCGCGGTACCGATACCCTGCAGGTGAATGTGAAAGTGCCGGATACGGGCATACTGGGTGTGTACATTGATGCTGACCTGTCTAAGTTCTTTGCGCTGAACACAAAAAAATACACCTTCTTTGAGGCCATACCGGCTGGTTTTAATAAATGTATTAATACCCTGGTAAAATACGTTCAGCAGCTAAGGCTGATCTTTGTTTCCAAGGAAGTAAAGGCCAGCGAATCACTGGGCGGTTTCCTGACCATTGGTAACCTGTTCCCCGGTGAGTGGGACTGGATGTCGTTCTGGGAAATGACGGCGCTGTTATCCATCATCCTGGCATTTATGAACATTCTGCCTATCCCGGCGCTGGATGGCGGACATGTACTGTTCCTGCTGTACGAGATCATTACCGGCCGTAAGCCCAGTGAGAAGTTCCTGGAGTATGCGCAGATCGTGGGTATGGTGCTGTTGTTTGGATTGCTGCTGTATGCGAACGGGCTGGACCTGTGGAGGAATATATTTAGTAAGTGGTTTTCATAGGTTACGAATTGAGTTAAGGATATTTGAAAGGTCCTGCATGAGAATGCAGGACTTTTTTTTGTGGGGATATTTGGGAGTGGGGGTTGGAGTACCTGGAAGTGTATTGATGTGAAGCCTTTGGGTGGTAATTATTGTGGTCGGTAGGTTTTTAGGAATACCTGACAGCGCATTGAGTGCAGGCTTTTTGCAATAAGTATTGTGGTTATTAGTTCAGGGGAATACTCAGGAACGCAATTCGTAATTAATTATTCCGTATCTTTGTAGGCTAGTAAAAAAACTGGGGCTGCCTGGTTTTGACAGCATAGGTCTTTGAAAGTGTAAGCATGCCGTGCGTTGGATAATTAGCACGTTAATCTGAATACCCAAACTTTAATTGGCGAATCTAACTACGCCATGGCTGCCTAATTAAATTAGCGCACCCATTATAGCCGCCGGAGTTGCTGCCCACTACGACTCCCGCCGCCGAATCAAACCATAGAGGGATAGGTACACATGGTTTCTGTGAGTGTGTAATGAAAATCTAAACGGATACGAACGGGGTTGGTTAGTTCTGCTCCTGCCACGTTCCGACAACCCAATGCAGAAATAAGCATGTAGAAAGCTTTTGGAGGATATGTTTGGACGCGGGTTCGATTCCCGCCAGCTCCACCAAGGACAAAAATCCCATTTTACCCATCCGGGAGACACAAAAACAGCTATCATAAACCTGGTAGCTGTTTTTGTTTTTATTGGCAGGTTGCTTATTACAGATGTTTATCTTAATAAACCAGCTTAATGATTCTTCATACTTTTCAGATCAAACAACTAGCAATCGGATGTTTATGATGTAGATAATATTGCTGGTGTACGCAATTTTATCGGTAAGCTTATACTGACCTTGTAAAGTAAAATTAGAGCCCTCTTCTTCCCATGCCATGACAGCTTCTGGACTGTCATGAAAATGAATCCTGGATGGCCATGTCCGTTTATTTAATCCATTACTTTGTATTGAATTTAGGTACCCTTCAGATTGTCAGTGTATTACAGTCTGTTTATGCGGCATGAACAGCAGCCTGCGTAACGATGTAGAACCTGGCAATCCGGAAGGCTGATAGGTTCTATTTAGGTATTCATTAAATATTTCAATCATGAAGATTTTAGTAATTGGAGGAACGGGCCTCATCGGGAAAGAAGTATGTAAAAAATTGGAGAGCGCTGGTAATGAGGTTATTGTTGGAGCGGCGTCGAGGGGTGTTAATATCTTAACAGGGGAGGGCCTTGAAGAAGCCCTGGCGGAAACGGATATAGTAATTGACTTGTCTAACTCCAAATCACCAGATGGAGAAACAGCCTTAAATTTTTTCCGTACCGCGGGTAAAAATCTGGTAGCTGCAGAGAAGATTGCCAACGTTAAGCACCACCTGATACTTTCCATTGTTGGAACACCCCTGGCTCAACATATAGGTTATTTGCAGGCCAAAAAGCAGCAGGAAGATGCTATTGCGGAATCTGGTATTCCTTATACCATCATTCGTTCAACACAATTTCATGAACATATTTCGACTATAATCGCTGTTCAGAGCGAAGGGAAAGAGGTACATGTTTCAACGCTTGACTATCAACCTATCGCAGCCGCCGATGTCGTAAGCTATATTGTTAAATTTGCTTTGGAGAAACCCAAAAACGGGATAGTAGAGATAGCGGGTCCCGATCGCGGGCCGATGAATGAATTTGTGAAAAAGTATCTGGAAGAAAAGCGTGAAGATAAAGTAGTCGTATCTAATGAGGAGGACATATATATGTCCTTTGTGATCCCAAGATCATTGTTGGTTCCTGCAGGAGATTTTTACCCGGGAGAGATTAGATTCGATGATTGGAAAAAGTCATCATAAACCTGACAGGCCGGCCAGTAAAAGCAGCGGGGTAATCTTCACCCCTGCTGCTCATCTGGACTCCTTCAGTGCCCCGAAAAACTTTTGCATTTCATCTGTATCCAGGGAAGCGAATCCTAGCCTTATTCCATTGACATCATCTTTATATTTATATAAGCTACCATCATTCATGTAAATATCTTTTTCAGCTAACCGCCTGGCAAGGTGAGGTATTGAATACTCCGGGGCAAACGTTGCCCAAACAGCCATACCGCCATTCGGCTTGGTAAAATGACTAATGTCTCCCACGCAGGAATTCAGCAGGTCGCAGAAAACATCCCGTCGTTCTTTATAGAGCTTCACTGACTTCCGTAAATGCCTCTGCATCTCCCCCGTATTAAAAAGATGCGCTACGGATTCTTCAAACAATACATCACCACGGATCTCTACCAGCCGTTTGAACATGGAAGCCTGCCATATGAAATCGTCCCCTGCAATTAAATATCCCAGCCTGATTGTAGGTGCTAATGTCTTCGAGATAGAACCAATATAAATCACATAGCCGTCATGGTTTGCGCTTGCCAGAGGTAATATCGGAGAATTTTCATAATGAAAGTCATAATCATAATCGTCCTCAATAACCGGAAGGCGATATTGCCGAATGATCTCCAAAAGCTGAATCCTTCTTTCTTTACTGAGGGTAACGGTTGTGGGGTGGTGGTGATGAGGAATAATGTATAGAAGATCGGGTGGCGACTTTTTGCAGATATTCTCGATTTCATCAACATCAATCCCATTTTCATCAACTTTTACCCTGATCAATTTTGCTCCCATCTGCTCAAAAAGCTTATCGGCAAGAACATAATTTAAGTCTCCGACGATGACCGTACTGCCAGGCCGCAGGATCATGCTTGCCGCTATGAAAATTGCCAGTTGCGCACCATGGGTAACCAGCACATGCCGGGGTTCGATATTGAGTGCCCTGGTTTTAGCAAGAAAAATGGCTAGTTCTGTTCTCAATGACATACTTCCGGCAGCACTATCATTCAAAAGCCTGCTATGGAGGTGAACTCTTTTAGATAGGAACTTGTATCGGTCATAAATCGAATCCAACGGTGCGAGCCTCGAATCAGGATAACCATCATTAATCATCAATTGATGAGGGCTCAGTAATCTTTTGGAAGACTGCCGTGAGGCAATCTGCTTGTAGAAAGTTCCATCCTCCTGCAAATTTGGCCCATCCGGTGCAACAGGCCCCAAAGGCTTGGGATTTATCACCGGGAGCTGCTGGGCAACAAAATTTCCCTTTCTTTTTATAACATCCAGCCATCCCTCAAGCTGGAGGTCGTCGTAGGCCGATACCACCGTAGTACGGTTAATTTTCAGCATTGACGCCATATCCCGACTGGCTGGCAATTGATATCCGGATTTTATTTTCCCGCTTTTTATCAAAGAGATAATACCGTTCGCCACCTGCTTAAAAATGGGAACGGAAGAATGCCTGTCGATTTCAATCAGATTACTGTACGGTAATGCCTGTACTCCCATGATAATAAAGAATATAATCAACACCGGGTTTAACAGTGTAATTTTACGAAAATTTTGCTACAGGCACCTGAACATAGGTGCTGTGGCAAGGGAGGGGACCAGATTAAACCCTTAATACGCCGCTATCGGCCCGTATGTTTGCTCCGTTTGTTACAAGTGATAGCGACTTGAGAGATAAACTGCAAGATTAGCAATTTCTTCCGGCTCAATTAAATGACTGCCTGAACTCTAACGGAGTTTGATTTGTGTTCTTTTTAAATACTTTACTAAACGATTGAGAATACCTGAAACCCAAATGATAAGCTATTTCACTTACGGTCATCGTTGAGCCGGCGAGCAGCTGCTTTGCTTTTTCCATTATATGCTGCTGAATATATTGCTGGGCACTGAGCCCGGTAGTGCTCCGTAGTAGATCGCTTAAATAATTAGGCGATAAATGTAGTTGCTCTGCAATAAACTGAACGCCGGGCAGGCCTTTATCAAGGGATATCCCGGTGTTAAAATATTGGTCAAGCAGTTGCTCTAACTGTGAAAGCAGATCATTATTGATAGCTTTCCTGGTAAGGAACTGGCGGCCGTAAAAGCGGTTAGCATAATTCAATAGCAGTTCAATATGAGACACAATAAGATCCTGGCTGTAATGGTCGATGTTGTTTTTTAATTCATCCTGCATCTGCTTTAATAACGAGGAAATTATTTCAGCTTCTTTTTCTGAAAGATGCAATGCCTCTGTAAGCGCATATGAAAAAAAGCCATAATTGCTGATATTCTTTGCTAAAGGGTAAGGACCTATTATTTCCGGCTTAAATACCAGCATATATCCCTTTACAGGATTATCAGTTGCAGCAGTGACCGAAAATACCTGGCCGGGTTTTGTAAAGGTCATCATGCCCTCCGTAAAGTCATAATCCATTTGGCCGTATTTCAGGTTCCCATTGCTGCCTTTCTTTATGGTGATGCAGTAAAAATCATTGGTAAAATGTTTCCACACATCACTATGCTTAAAGCTTAGCAACTCAAAATCAATAATGCTTACCAGCGGATGGTCTGGCTTAGGCAGCGCAAAAAAGAAATGCAGTTCTGAAACTGATCTAATTAAGTGAGGTGCGGAAACTTTTTTCTTCATAATTTAAAATTAAGATTATCATAATCTGTTGAAAGCGATAGATCCTTCCATTGCTCCAATTCGACCGCTTCTTTTTTACGCTGTTCAATAATTGACTGATAGCTATCCGTACCTAAAGGCAAGTGAACCGGAGGATCGGGTAAACGCGAAATGTCATAAAGTACATTCGCTAATTTCTTTGGGTCGCCCGGCTGGTTTCCATTAAAGCTGCGTAACATTTTCACATGCTCAGTTACATGGTATTCTTTAATCAATTTCGAGGCAACTGCCAGGGTTTTGTCACTCATAAAATTGGTGCGGAACATTCCAGGCGCGATCACCGTTACATTTATCCCAAAAGGTTTTAATTCTTGTGCCAATGCTTCTGAAAGGCCAATCACTGCAAATTTAGAGGCATTATAACTTCCTGTATTGGCATAACCAATATACCCCATACTGGAAGAAATATTTATGATGTGCCCTGATCGTTGCGCACGTAAATAGGGGGCCACATTACGGATAACATTTGCCATTCCGAACACATTCACATCTACCGTCTTACGGAATTCCGCGTCGCTAATTTCTTCTATGCTGCCTACCAGGTAGTATCCTGCATTATTTAAAACAACATCGATCCTTCCAAATACTTCAATGCCTTTTTCAACAGCGGTTTTCACATCCTCTTCATTAGTAATATCTATTTGCAGCGGCAAAAAGTTCTTTGATGCTTTGCCAATGCTTTCTGCCAGTTCTTCTAAATCCCGGGAAGTTGCAATCACCTTATCTCCGCCCGCCAGTACTTTTTTAGCAACTTCGAGTCCCATCCCTTTAGATGCTCCGGTTATAAACCACACTTTTTGATCACTCATAATTTTGCTTTTTATTTAAAGCAAAGGTCTCTCTTAAAATCTTCCATTATGTATCTCAATCACGGTTTAATGTGTTTGAATTTAAAGGATTTAAGACCCTGCCAGAGCGTTTTTGCTGACCAGCCTGGATGACCGGTGACAATTACCAGATCCAGGTTTGGGGCTTTGATAGGACATTAGTCAATACTCTTAAAAAATTCCCAGATCTCTGCAGGAGCATCCACCTCTCCACTCATCGGCCCCAGCTTTTTTATTGGTATTCTAAAACGCCTGTTTGGAATAGTATGCCCACCGTCATCAATACCGATATACAACAGTTTCTTTCGGGTAGTTTGCGAGTAATACGTTTTTCTGGTCACCGGTCCTGTTTTTTCCTCGCCAGCCAGCTCCCCCTGGTTTACCTGCTTCCAGAAGGCAACCGTTTCCGTTGCGCTCTTTACCGTTCCCCAATCATGTCCATCTAAAACAATCCTGCCTCCTTCAAATGGAACAATTGGATCTTTCCTGCCAAAAATCGATATGATGGAAACGGGTGTTTTTACGGCCGGATTTAAATTATTATCATCGGTGGGCAGGTTAGCGCTGATGGTAGCAAATGCCGTAAACAGATCCGGTCTTTCCGCCGCAAGCCGGAATACCATGGTTCCTCCATTGGAATAACCTACGCCATACACTTTGTCAACCTGATATGCTCTTTTGAAATAGCCTATCAGCTGCTCTGTAAATTTCACGTCATCTATATTTAATTTCTTCGCAGGAACAGGGGCCTTTTTTCTGCAATCGTTCCAGTTGCCACGATATCCCTGGGGATACACGATGATCGCTTCCCCGGAATGATCTGCCAGCAGATCAAACTCATGGCCAGTGAATATCTGCATCAAGAACGGCTTCAAGCCGGAGCCATGATAAGCAATGATCAGTTTCGGATTCGGTTGTACATTTTTGGGAACATGATAAATGAAGGAGCGTTCATAGCCATCTATATGGAGGGCGCCGGAGTGGTTAGGATGGATCAGGTTCCATCTGTAGGTATAAAAAAACAAACACACCAATAGCGTTGCTACAGCAACAAAAATGATCAAAAGCATCTTTTTCATATTTTATGTATGTCCAATAGACGTACATACCAGGAAAAAGACGCATCATTTACATTATTTCTTTCGGCGGCACATAGTCCGTCACGTTCCCATATTTGTCTAACCTCAGGAAACAGCTATTTTTCACCGTATCGTTTATCTTCTTCTTTGCCCTTTGTACCCTTGATTTAACGGTACTCAATGGCAAATTGTGCATTTTTGCGAATTGCGTTTGACTGATCCCATTTAATTCAATGGCTTCCATCACCTCCTTCTGTTCATCCGGTAATGTTTTTATCAGTAAGGAGATACACTTTAGCAAATAAACATTGCCTTCATTATATTCCTCTTCATTTTGATCTGGTAACTGAAAATTTTTATCCTTTTTCCGGTAATGATCGATGACAGTGTTATATACAATTACCCTTAGCCAGGATAGCAGCTTTTCCTCACTCTTCAGTGTATCAATGTATTGATGCGCTTTTAAAAAAACGTCCTGCCTGATATCCTGTACAATTTCAGCATCTACCTTTATCTTCCGCAAATACAGCTCAATATCATTGTACAATTTTAATTGCCAGTTATCATTCATGTATGGAAAGCTATTTAGCGATCATATTATCAGCATGCTGCAAAAATATATAATTATTCCATCTTGTATTTTAAGCTGCGCTGTCACGGCCTGCTGCAGACACAGCCCGTGGTGATGCAAAGCGGAAAGAAACGGCTCCGGAGAGCCGTTTTTGGGGAAAACCCGGTGAAAATGGTTGGTAAATGATATCAACGAGCGATGGAATATATTAGATAAGACTGACCCGGATAAAAAAAGGACTATTCCATTTTACAGAAGCTTCACACGGATTTTGGTGAAAAGTGTATTTTTGGAAAAATCAACCATCCGTTATTCATAGGTACGCAACATACATGGACATTCAGCTGCTGGCACGCCTGCAGCAGGACGATACCCTGGCCTTTGCCGAGTTGTACAGCCG
>NZ_DATCRD010000021.1:0-25419 GCF_036569185.1 Chitinophaga sp. | reverse complement strand
AAGGCTGGCCCGGGTAATTAAACGCTTATGCATACAGTATAGTTTTATTACGCCACAAAGATTCAAAACAATACTTTTTTAGCAGCTGTATGTATGCGACAATTATGGGGTTAAAAGCGACAGCGCAGACAGGGTAATGGTAATATGTGGGTTAACCTGGGAGTATCCATACTGCCGGGTTAACTTTACACCCTTTTTTCGACGGACGTTTTATGGTAAATTTAGGGGTTGTTAAAGTTGGGGCTGTGGCATTTACTTGTACTGCATTTTAAGAAAGATGTTAATTCCCGCTTCCTTTTGTTTTATCCTTCTATTTTTGTTTGTCTGCAAAAAGAAGCCCATTGATAGTAATAGACATTAAATCAATCAAACAGCTTTTTACAAAGATGATTCAATGGACCAAATGCTGATCGGATGGGAGAATTTATCATATTCCTCTATTTTTCTCTAATTTAACATACTCTGATGCGGAAGCGCAGGCTTGGGGCGGATTACAAGAGACAAGTGCATGGGCTTAATTATAAACAGACGCACGCAGTTGAAGCTAATAACATTCTCTTAAGAGCAGATCAATTTGATAAAAATCATACTAAAGGGACACGCTGCCCATAAGAATGGCAGTTGAACTAATTAACTTTAATATAATAAACAACACTACTATGCGTATAATTTTTTCAAAGATTTTATTTGGTCTACTTTTTCTTAGCGCCTCATATGGGTTGTATGCGCAAAGCAATGACGGAAAAAAAGTGAGGGAAGAGCTGGTTCGGGTATTAGACAGAAACGCAAGATGGCCCTTGGCTTTGGCGGAAAAGAAAATATCGGCTATTTTCTCTCTCCGTATTAATTTATCGGAGTCCTGCACTATAACCAGCATTGATGCATCAAAATTTTTTCCTAAAGAACTGATACCTCAACTTACTAATCCTGAAATTTATAAGGGAATTAACTGGCAGGCGGTTTTCGGGAAAGAAGCAAAAGGAGCGCATTCATTCATAATCCCTTTTGTTGTTTATAATCCATCTGAAAACAACGCTACCTTTTACGAATATACAGCTGAAGATTTATTTGTTTATCCTGGTGAGAAGACAGACTTTTTAAATACGACAATAATGCAAACTTACCCTTTGAAGTACAAACAAGGAATGAAATAAATAATACAAACTATTAAAAATCTGATTCACCAGCAATGTAAAGTTCCCTCCACCATTTGTAAATAAGGGAAAATAGCAGTCAGTCAAATATTTGTTTATAACAGTACGACATGAAAAAGAATAAGATACTCCAAAACTAAAAGGCAGAAAATTAAAATTCGGGCATCCCATCCAGCAAACGGGGCTATTGTCCGTATAATTTTTATTGTCGATAAGTACAGCCCAGCCCGATGCTCATCGTGTTTTAGTAAGATTTACATCCCTGTATTTAAAATATTTCCCTTTCCGATAAATACTTTTCCGGAATATTAAAACGATGATGTTTTCCCCGCGCTAATTTGCGCAAAATTTTACGCCCAACCATGAAGAAACTGCTGTACTGCCTCCTCTTATTACTGCCGCTATATGCCTTTTCCAATTCAGAAACAGAGGTGGGTACCATTAAAGGAATCATCACCACCAGCGATAACCAGACTGCCGCTTCGGTAACGGTGGTCATAAAAGGAACGTCAAGATCCGCCATTACAGGGGAAGATGGTGTTTTTACCATTCACCGGGTACCTGCGGGCGACTACGAGCTGGAGGTTTCACTGATCGGATACCAGACGCTTACACAGAATGTAAGCGTGGAAAAAGGCCGCACCACCAACGTATCCCTCCGGCTGCAGGTATCGGATACACAACTGCGGGAAATTGTTGTGAACAGCAATCATAACAGGTTTACCGATAAAACTACCGACCAGGTGGCAAGGCTTCCACTGAAAAACCTGGAAAATCCACAGGTATACCAAACCGTAGGCAAGGCGTTGATGCAGGAGCAACTGATCACTGAGCGTACAGATATTTACAGGAATATTCCCGGCGCAGTGCCCAATTTCGCCGTAGGCGGCTCCCAGGGCATGACTATACGCGGCTTTTCCAATGCCACGGGTATGCGCAATGGTATGGTGACCAGCGCCATTGTGCCTTTGAACCCGGCTATACTGGAACGTATAGAAGTAATAAAGGGGCCTTCAGGTACATTGTTTGGCAGCAACCGCAACACCACTTTCGGGGGGCTTTATAACTATGTGACCAAAAGGCCATATGATCATTTCGGTGGAAATGTGAGCTTTACCGGCGGTAGCTTTGAGTTTGCGCGCTTTACCGCTGATGTCAACGCCCCGCTGAATGATGAGCATACCCTGTTGTTCCGGCTCAACGCTGCCGCACAAACGGAAGGCTCCTTCCAGGACCAGGGATATGCAAAAAATTATACTATCGCTCCCAGCTTCTCCTACCAGGTGAACGACCGGCTGAATTTCCTGTTAGATGTGGAGATTACCAGGGGTAATTTCGCTACTGGTACCTATGCTGTCAGCGATTTCAAGAATGTGAAAGCCAGGAGTTTCAAAGATCTCAACATCGGGTACAAGCGCTCCTACATCAATAACGGCGCTGATATCAGTAATGGTATTAATAATATACAGGGAAAGATCACCTATAAAATATCCGATGCCTGGACCTCCGAAACCAATTACCTGTTTTCAGAAGGCTTCTATAAACATTTTTACTGGACCAACATGACCCTGCTCACGGATTCCACTATGTCGCGCAGCGTCAGGAACCAGAAACCGGAAACCTTTGGTAATACCCAGCTGCAACAGAATTTCGTGGGCGATTTCAGGATAGGATCGCTGAGAAACCGGTTGGTGATCGGGATCGACTATAACTACAACTACAATAGCCTGAACCGGGTTACAGTAAATTATGATGTAGTGAATATCAATCAGCCGGTAAAGGAACTGAACGCCGACCAGATTGATGATTTATCCTACCAGAAAGGATTTTCCGCTACCCGTACCAGGTCCAGGAGCTACGCCGTGTATGCATCGGATGTGCTGAACATCACTCCATCGCTGATAGCTATGCTGAGCCTGCGCGCCGACCGCTTTACCACAGAAGGCACTTACACCGTGGCCACCGGTAAGTATGCCGGTGATTACTCCCAGAACTCGTTGTCGCCCAAGCTGGGCATTGTATACCAGGTATGGAAAGATAAAGTATCTTTGTTTGCCAACTATATGAACGGTTTTGTAAACCTGGCCCCATTGGTACAGCCGGATAACACTATCCTGAACATGAAGCCCCAGCAAGGCAATCAGTGGGAAGGCGGCGTAAAAGTGGAGTTGCCTGATAATAAATTAAGCGGTACTGTTAGTTACTATAACATCGATGTGACCAATGTGACCAGGACAGAGATCGTAGACGGGAAAACATTTGTATTCCAGGATGGTACGCAGCGCAGCAAGGGATACGAAGTGGAGTTAACGACCAACCCGGTAGCAGGCCTGAATATCGTTGCCGGCTATGCACATAACGAGAACAGGTATACGAAAGCATCGCCTGCATTGCAGGGCAAACTGATTGTAGGTAGCCCGAAAGAGGTGGCAAATATCTGGGTAAGTTATTACATGCCGCGTGGAAAGGCAAAGGGGCTGGGTGTTGGCGCTGGCGGCAACTATGTGGGCGACTCCTGGTTTGAATCCACCAATACTTTTCTCCTGCCTGGATATACCCTGCTCAGTGCTTCCGTATTTTATGATCAGCCTAAATACCGGTTGGCACTGAAAGGTAATAATCTCTTAAATCAAAAATACTGGGATACCAATGGGATACCGCAAAAGCCTGTCAATTTCCTGGCAAGCGTAACTTTCAAATTCTAAAATAAAAAAAGACCGGGCAGGCATCATCGCTTGCCCGGTCTTTTTGTTATGCGGCCGTAGTGGTGTTGTTATTGTTATTTACGGGGGTAGTGCTGCCCGCCGGGTCTTCGCTTTCCATCAGCCATTGTGTGTATTTATTTTTCGGCATTATCGCATGCAGCTTTTTCTTCAGCCACTTGGAAACTATTTCAAAAACGATAAAACCGATCACAATGGAAATACCCCATTCCATGGTGTTGTAGGTATGTTTGTCGACCACAGTTTTATGCGCGGTAAGGCCCCACAGGTTACGGATGCTGCGGGTGGTAAAATAATGGGAAACAAGGCGGGTGGAGGCCATCCCGATAACAAATCCTAAAAAATTGCCTACATAATTGTTGTAAACGTATTCCAGGAATTTTCTGATGATCTTAATTTTCATGCAAGGGATCTTTACCCGCTAAGCTAATACCAAATCCCGGATTACGCAATCATCAGCTGTTAACTGTATTGATCACGCCCCTGAAAAAACCGGCCGATTCGGCAATGCCCGGCAAAGGATCGCTCATATCTTTTTCAAACTCCAGGCTGCATACGCCTGCATAATTGATCTTTTCCAGCGCTGTTACCAGTTTCTTGAAATCAATGGCGCCCCTGCCCAGTTCAATGGCTTTCCCATCTTTCTGTGCCGCGGAAATATCCTTGATGTGCAGGTCAAAGATCCTGTTTTTATACGCCAGTACTGCTTTGGAGGGCTCTTCGCCGGCGCGGGCGGCATGGCCAATGTCCAGGCACAGGCCCAGGCGCTCATCCCTGTTTTTAATAAGATCGTACGCATTTTTCGGACCGGGATAGAGCTTGTCTTCCGGACCATGATTATGTACCGCCAGGCGGATATTATATTCCCTGATCTTCTTTTCCGTATAATCCAGCAGCTCGGGATCAGGTACGCCTACTATCAACGGAACGCCTACACGTTTGGCATAGTCAAATGCTTCATCTACCGCTTTTTCTGTTTTCATGTATATAACGCCTACCGCATATACGTGAATACCTGCAGCGGAAAATTTATCCAGTACTTCTTTTATTTTTTCCCGGGAGCTGTTTAAGGGGAGATGAATATCTTTTACAGAGATGTTTTTGATATTCACCCGGTTCATCATGGCGATGGCCTGGTCGAGATCAAATTTGGCAAAAGTATAGCCCGCCATACCAATGGGCAGCGCTGTTTTCTTTGCCGGTTTGCCGGCAGCCGCTGCAGCGGCAAGAGGTCCCATAGTAGTGGCTGCCATGCCGAGCGCGGTTTGCAGCAGGAAATTCCTTCTTGATGACATATTGTATCGTGTTTCGTGGTTTCAGCAAAAATGTACGGTGCGGGAAAGGCCCCGGTAGTACATGGACTAAGATCTCTAAAAAACTTTATTTTTTTATTATTTTTTCCTGATGAACTGCGTGATACCCCCAATAACATGAACAATCAAAACGAACTGCACAGCTAAGAAAAGAACTATGAGCCAACCATAAACGGCTTCCGATGTGTTGATATAGTATGACCTATGCGGTATGGAAGCCGGCGAATTATCCCCGCGGGCGTTTGTATAAATATTATTATAGTAGTTAACAAAAAAAGCTGCAATTGATAATAGCAGTAAGGTTAACAGTATATGCGTCCAGGTTAATACCGGGTTCGGAAGAAAACGCTTTAAGCCTGCATATAATCCCGCAGTAATTACAAGGCAAAAGGATATCAGCCAATAGACCAGGTAACCGGATATAATGAACATAGTATCATACACATGAATATCCACCGTTTGATGATGGTCAGAAAAGGAAAAAATAACCAGTAAAACTGCGGCCAGTATCAACAACAGGTAAGGATACTGTTGAAAAAATAGCAGGGCTTTTTTTAGCATGGGATACCTATTATTAATAAAGATACTTATTCTCCCTGAATGTTCAGGCACGTTAATTGCGGCGCCCGAATCGCATCTGTATAACACCTAAGCACCTGGTCATGATGAGATTAGTTTTACTATCGATGATATTACTATACGGTTTGAGTGGTAACGCCCAGTTCAGCGACTCGGTGCATTATTATATCAAGTACGCATCTACAGGCTCCGTGAATATGACCAATGATGGTAATTCCTTCCTGCTGAATAACAATATGGGCTTCAAGATCAGCAAAAAGAGAATGACGCTGAATATGGGCGCCAGTTATGTATACGGGAAGCAGGACCACAACATCACGAACAACGATGTATCTACCGCTTTGGATTTTAATATTTACCGGGGAGAAAGAAAAGTATACTTCTGGGGCCTTGCCAACTACGATAAAAGCTATTCCCTGAAGATCAACGACCGCTTCCAGGGCGGTGGCGGGGCCGCTTATGATGTGATCAAGCAGAAGAATGCCATCCTCAACCTCAGCGATGGGATACTGTTTGAGAACAGCGACCTGTTTCTTCACGATACCATCCCGGATGTGTATCATACTTTCAGAAATTCGTTCCGGGTATATTATAAATGGGTGATCAAAGATATTATTGTGCTGGAAGGATCCAATTACCTGCAGAATTCCTTGTCGCACAGCAACGACTATATCATCAAATGCAACAACACCCTTGCCGTAAAACTGCGCTCCTGGCTGGCCATCACCGCCGCCATGACCTATAACAAATTAAACCGCACCGATCGTGAGAACCTGCTGATGACCTACGGGCTCACAGTGGAGAAATTTTTCTAGCTGTGACCGGTTGCTGACGGAAAGAGATTTTATCTTATTTTGGCGCTATGGAGCGGTTATTCCAGACTATTATTTTACTGGGCGTTATACAAGGCTTTATTGTAAGCGGGTTGCTGTTTTTTTCTGCAAAAAAGCGCGGGGCCAACCGTTTCCTGGCAGTGCTGATCTTCCTGCTCAGTATGGCCAGCCTTTGTTTAAGCGGTGAATACCACCAATGGTTCGGTTCTTCCTGGCTGCGTTTCTTTTCCCAGCTGGTGCCGCTTATTGTTGTAATGCCTGTAGGGCCGCTGATGTATTTCTACATACAATCTTTCAACGATCCCGAATTTAAGCTCACGGTCCAACGGCGCAGGCACTTCTGGCCGGTGGTCGTTGACCTGGTATCGCCTGCAGCTGCCGTTATTTATGTAACAGGCGTGCTTCTGGGTGTATTGAAAAAGCATCCGCAGCCGTGGGTCATCTTCATAGATACCTACAATGTTTATTCAGACATTCCCCGTTGGATATCGCTGGCCATCTATACCGGGTTATCCTTCAGATATCTTTCTGCGTATAAAAAGAACAATCCTCCCGGCGCTGGCCTGCAATGGCTGCAGCAATTCACGTGGTTGTTTGCCGGCTTCTCCGCCATATGGCTGGCGTACCTGGTACCTTATGTGATTCCCCGTTATACAGATGTAGTACTTGATAAATTAGATTGGTACCCGGTTTATGTCCCCGTTACCATCCTGATCTACTGGCTGGGCATTAAAGGGTATATTATTTCTTACCAGGAACTGGTAACTGCAAAGAAAACAGAAACAGTATTGCCGGAATCCACTACGGCGCCGGCGGTAACCCTGCTTACAAAAGCTATGGAGGAAGACCAGCTGTTCCTGAATGCCGCGCTTACCCTGCAAATGGTGGCGCAGCATACCGGTCTGCCGCCCAAAACCATTTCCGCGGTATTGAACCAGCACCTGCATAAGAATTTTAATGAGTATGTAAACAGTTACCGCGTGAACCTGTTTAAGGAAAAAATATTACAGGAAGATGCGGAACAACTTACCTTCACAGGTATTGCGTACGACTGTGGCTTTTCATCGCCCGCTACTTTCCAGCGGGTATTCAAACAGCTTACGGGCATGTCGCCTTCCGAATTCAGGAAAAGCGCGCTTCAAACGCAGAAATCCACGCTTTAATATGTCTCAAATCCGGAAATGAGTAGGTACCCGCGCGATAAACAGGGAGTTTTGCTGTCAAAACAAATTACCCGGATGGCACATCGTTCTACTTTTTCTTCCTTCACTTTTTTGGGGATCATCTTATTTTTATTTGCCTGTAGTACCAGCCGGCAGGCAACCAACAAGACGCCCGTTACTTCCCGCGATACAGTATGGAGCGCAGCGCAAACAGCCCGTTTTGAAAAGAAGCTGGAACAGCTCCGGGAGAAATACCATATCCCGGGTATTTCAGCAGGCGTGGTGAACGAAAAGCAACTGGCCTGGAAAAAAGGCTTCGGCTATGCCAACCTGGAAAACAAGACCGTGCCGGATGAAAATACGGTTTACCAGGTAGCTTCTGTTACCAAAACTTTTGGCTCCATCATTCTCATGCAGCAGGTACAGGCCGGGAAAGTAAGCCTGGATGATCCTATCGGCAAATACGGTATCAATCTTGGCGCCCGTTGGGGCAGCGATCCGCGCATCAAAGTAAAACACCTGCTTACCCATACCGCTGCGGGCAGTATGTTTAACAGTTACAAACCCGGTTATGTATTCCGGTATAACGGCGGATGGTATAATGAACTGGGAAAAGTGATTGAAAGATCTTCCGGGCATACGTTCGGCGAGCTGCTGATGGAGCAGATCATTACTCCATTATCCCTGAAAAATACCGTGCCCAGTACAGACGATAGCCTCAATTTTTCGTTGACCGGTTATAATAAGGATTCGTTTATGCGGCAGGTAGCCAGGCCGTACGACTGGAAAAACAAACAGCTGCAACCTGTTAGGTTTAAATATGGTTTTGGTCCTGCTGCAGGTATTATGAGCAGTGTAGCGGATCTGGCGGTATATTCCAATGCTATCGACGAAGGGAAATTCCTGGCAGACAGCACCTGGCAGAAAGTGTTTACGCCCTATATGAGCCCCAAAGGTAAAACCATCCAGTATGGGCTGGGTTGGTTTGTAACCTATTACAAGGGCATAAAGGTGATGTGGCATACCGGCTGGTGGACCGGCTATTCCGCCTTGTTGGTAAAGATCCCGCTGCGGGATCTTACGTTTATCATCCTGGCCAATTCCCAGGACCTGAGCCGGCCGTTTTATCACATGGTACATCCTTTGCCCGGCATAGGAATGAACAATCCTTTCCGGCGCAACCTGAAAAAGAAACTGGCGGCATCTGCATTTGGCGCCGCTTTCCTGGATCATTTCCTGGAGTGAAGCGCCGTTTGCGGATATCAGTGAGCGCCCGGATCCGGTTCAAAATCCAGCGATACGGAGTTCATGCAATACCGTTTATGCGTAGGAGCGGGGCCATCATCAAAAATATGCCCCAGGTGGGAGCCGCAACGCTCACAGATCACTTCCGTTCTTTGCATACCAAAGGAATTGTCTTCCTTGTAAACAACGCTGTTGGCCTTTAATGGTTCAAAAAAGCTGGGCCATCCGCAGCTGCTGGCAAATTTGGCGTCGGACCTGAATAAAGGATTGCCGCAAACTGCGCAGTAATAACTGCCTTTTACATCGGCATCCCAATACTTACCGGTAAACGCCCGCTCGGTAGCGTTTTCCCGGGCCACCGCATAAAGATCCGGCGGAAGTATTCTTTTCCATTCAGCATTGGTAATATGCAATTTCCGCGTATCCGTTCTGGAATAGTAAGGATTTTTCACTGGCTCTTGTTTATTGTTGCTGTTCTGGCTGTGACAGGCTATCTGCGTAGCCAGGATCAGTGTTAAAAGAAATATTATTCTCATCTCGCAAAAATACTGGTGAATAATACGGTCATACAAAATTACCGCTTTAAATCGGGAATAAGGACCGGTTTGTAGTTAGACGAACAACCAGTTGTTTCCTTACAAAGTTTGTTGTTTTTTTCGGGAGATAATTATCTTACAGGATATCTTCATGCTTAAATCATCAGCACATTGGTACGTAAGTTGTTTTTCGCCATCATTATGATGGTTTTCAGTGGCCTTGTTGCACATGCACAGCAGTATTATCTTTTTATAGGCAGTTATAACCGCGATAAAGAAAAAGACGGGGTGTACCTGTACCGGTTTAACTACCAGACCGGCGCCCTGCAGCAGGTAGCTGCCACCAAAGGGATCCTTAATCCTTCTTTTCTTACTTTATCGCCGGATGGAAAATATATTTATGCCTGCTCGGAAGCGCAAACGCCTAACGTGGGCGGCGTGAGCAGTTTTGTTTTTGACAGTACCAAAGAAACGGTAACGTTGCTCGACAGGCAGGATAGCGGCGGTGATAACCCTGCGTATGTAGGAGTGGACCCTGCCGGAAAGTGGCTCATCTGCGCCAATTACAGCGGTGGTAGTTTGTCTATATTCCCGCTCAGCGGTAACGGCCGTATTGCGCCTGCGAAACAAATGATCCCGTTCAAAGACAGCAGCGTTATGCGAAGCCGCCAGCTCAGCTCGCATATCCATGCAGCGGTATTTTCCCCGGATGGTCAATATGCCTTTTTCCCGGACCTCGGTGCAGATAAGATCCGCATCTACCGCCTGGCGCCTGATGCTGCAGAACCTTTGCAGCCGGCTGATCCGCCGTTTGCAGCTACTACACCCGGCAGCGGTCCCCGGCATATCACCTTTCATCCGCGTTTGCCAATGGCTTACTGCATAGAAGAGATCAGCGGCACCGTTACGGCTTACAAATACCACAACGGCAAACTGGACAGCATACAACGGGTAGATGCCCACCTGGCAAAGCGCCAGGACGATTATGGCGCCGCCGATATACATATCTCACCGGATGGCCGGTTTCTTTATGCGTCTACCAGGGAAACTTCCAACAGCATCTTTATTTATGCCATTAACCAGCAGAACGGCCGGCTGAAACAAATTGGCGTTGAATCTACACAGGGTGTTCATCCCCGGAATTTCGCGATGGATCCTACAGGCAAATTCCTGCTGGTGGCCAACCAGAAAACCGGGAATATCGTGGTGTTTAAGAGAAACAGGCAAAGCGGGCTGCTGAAGCCAACAGGAGTGCAGGTAACAGTGCCAAACCCGTCGTCCCTGCAAATCAGGGCTTACGCCAGGTAGTAATGATGAGTGCAGCCAGCAGCAGGTATAATACCCATTTCACTATTTTGTAGGTATTGGTTTTAAAGAACACATTCTTTTTAACCGTGCCGGTATCATCAAAGCGTTCGGTGATCCTGGATAATTCGCCGTGGGTGAGCTTACCCCATAATTCGCCTGCATCATTCAGCAGCTTCAGCATAGTGGTGTAAAACACAACGGTGAAGGAACTGCCGGGTGAGCGTTTCCTGAGCAGCGCTGCTGTTGCCGCCAGTTCCACCGGCAGGCTGCCTGCGGCAAATAAGAGCACGGCGATGCTCCAACAGGGCGCAATGAATAACAGTCCTATACTCACAACCATGCAAAGCAATATGGTTTCAGGCGTATTGGGCAGGTTGCGGTAAGTATAGCCAGGGTTGTATTTGCCCAGGCGGCTGTTGCCTATTCCATACCTGTAGGGGCGTTTGTAATTGACACGGCCTTCATCCCACCAGGGATGGGTTACAGCGGCTTCCGGCAAACACCTGAAGTTTTTTCCGTTGTTATGATCGCGTACATGCAGGAAGAAATCCACGTCTTCCCCGCCACCGGCTTTCGGATAGCTGGTAGAAAAGCGTGTATCACCTATTGCGCTTCTTTTTACCATGATGTTGGCCGTAGCGCCCCAGGTAAAAGAAGGCTTGTTGGCTGCTACGGAAAAGATGCTGACATTACCATTGGCAATAAGCGCCCTGGCGAAATCGCCGGGGGGCGGAGGCAAATGCACCAGGCCAATAAAGCCCGTTTCATCCGGATGTTCCATGGCAGCAGCGGCGTACCTGAACAACAGGTCGTCTGCCACTGTAACATCATCGTCCAGGAAAAGGATCCAGTCGCCCTGCGAAACGGATATGCCCCTGTTCCGGGTACCGGAGGCGCCCAGGTTTTTTTCATTGACATACAGAAATACCTGCTGGTTATCGGCCACTTGCCGGATACTTTCGGAAGGTACTATATCCGGGTTGTCGGCCATCAGGTAAAACTTAATATCAGCGTTATCCGGCCTGGGCAAACGAAGCACCGGGAGCACATATTTTTCCTCCAGGCGAAAGGAGGGCATTACAACATCTATGGTGAGTTTCATACTTGGCAAATAACGGTCACTAAAACGAAAGCATTGGTTCAATCTTCCGGCGCCCACAGGTCTTTTTCCCCGAGCAGTTTTTTCTTGTACCGTTTCAGCAGCATGCGCAGGTACATCCACCAGCCCATTCCTTTGCGGATCAGCTGTAGTTTATCTTTTAAAAATTGTTTGTCTTTATTACCCGACGAAAAGCCGGTCATGTTATACAATACCACGGTAACCGGGTAATGTTGCTTTTTAAATTTGCGGTCGCCCCATACAAGGAGATTGAGCGCATAATCTGCCAGCACTTTGTACCGGAGATCATAAGCGTATTTCCGGAAAACGCTTCTGGGATAAATAATTGATTGATGGTTCATGCAATATTTGGCGAGGCGGTATTCGCTGAAACTGCCTTGTAACAGCGGGTATTCAACAGGCCCGTTTGTACTGAAGCCGGTGCTGTTGCCATAATAGATCGTATGATCATCGCTGAGATGCGAAGCGAGTTCACTGAAACCCGGTTGCAAACGGTCGTCGCTACCCAGGAAATAGACCCAGTTGCCGCTCGCCATCGCGACGCCTTTGTTTAACGCATCGTAGATGCCTTTATCCGGTTCACTCACCCATTTCACCAAAGGCAGGCCGGATTCCTTTACAATGGTCATGGTGTCATCTGTACTGCCTCCATCCACAATAACTACCTCTATTCCTTCTGCTGTCTGTGATTTAACAGATTGCAGGCATTCTCTGAGGTGCTGACCGGCATTATAAGTGGCAATAATTATACTGATCAATACATCACCGGGTCTTTCATTCATTCGTTATACTAGTTGATTACCAGGGCTAAAATTAGCGCTATTTGTTTGTTTTTTTATTTGGTTATTTGGATATTTTGTACTGATAGCCCGGCTGGTGTAACGCCATATCCAAATAACCAAATATCAACACTCCGGTATCATCATTGGTTTACCCTGAACTTCTCAGTAGCCCCGATGCTGGTACGGTTACACGTCATAGGTTGTGTGCCGCCTTCACTGGAAACATACTTACCATTGCTGCCTCTCAGGGAAATGGTGCCATCGTTGTTGCTGATCCAGTCGAACTGCTCCCAGGGACCAATAGCCGTACGGTTACAGTTCATGGCCTGTGTGCCATCTTCTGAACATACATAATAGCCGCTGTTTACCAGCGCTACTTTACCGCTGCCGGCGTTTACCACTGCAAACTGTTCCCAGCCCTGGGCTACGGTGCGGTTGGCATTCATGGCCTGTGTGCCGTTTTCGCTGCATACATACAGGTTATTGGAGCTTTTCAGGGTAATGGTTTGCCCGATGGGCGCGCCTGTGCCGCCGCCCACTACCGGCGGGGTAGGACGGGTAGCGGTTAAACCGATCTGTCCTTTCAGCATTTTACCGCCATCGCCGGTGAGGCGCAGGTAATAATCTGCAGAGCATACTACGCCGTCTTCATCGAGGGTAACGAAATTGGAACCTGCAGGAATGAAGGAGGCATTTTCTGCTGTTTTTGCAATCTGGTTACCCTCGTTGTATTCATCGAACATGGAGATGTAAATGCCTTGTGCACCTACGCGTACCATGTTGTAAAACTGGCGCCACATGAAATCGCCATGCGCGCGCTGGTGTTCCTGTAAATCGCCGGGCAGTACACAGGGCTGGTAGTCGATCCCGTTATTGTTGCAATACGCCTGGTCAGGAGTGTTTACATTGGTATAGAAATTATCTGCATCAGATACATTACCTATCCTGCCTACCATCCAGGGCGAAATCATATTCAGCGCGCTGTAGGTGGCCAGGAAACCTGGCCTGGAGTCGCTGGTTTCTGTACGCCAGTGTGTAGGCACACCACCAATTACATAGCAGCCCTGGTTCTTGAACCAGTTGATCACATCCAGGCATACCGCAGCCGACCAGGGATGGTTATTGTCGTTGAAGCCAAAGCCCCAGATACATACCACCGGCTTGCCATTCTGTTTGGCATAGGCGGAAGAGGAGGTGTAAGCCGACATCCTGGTGGTCCAGTCGGTTTTGATTTCCGATTGCATGTTGGTCCACCCGCTTACATCGTACATGATGTAAAACTTGCGGCCATAGTTTTCGGCGGCAGTTTTCACTTTCGCGGTGATGGCATCGCGCACGGGGCCTTCGGTGCCGTTGGGATTAAAACGTTGCAGCGCAGCGGCGTCGATACCGTTTTGCTGCATCCACAGGAAGTGGGTGTTTACGGTCTGGTCGTTGAAAGAGGAGAACAGCTTTGCAGGCTGACCGTTTCCCAGGTTGGCCCAGGCGGTTTGATAGGTGCTGCTGTAATCCCTTACATCCGGCCACGACTTGATACCATTATTCGTGGAAGAGGGTGATGCGCCCCAGTTTTGTGTCCAATGCCACCAGGCATTGATAGGGGAGCCATCACCGTTGGCGGCAAACCAGCCCTGGTAGCCTACCGTAATTTTGCCTACTACATCGCCCACGGGGGAGCCGAAGGCATTGATCCCTGATTTTTTGCCATTGAGCGACTGGAGCGGGTTGGCGGCCTCTTTTTTGGAGCAGCCAACAGACAATGCAACAAGGGTTGCGACAAGAAGATGCAACTTGATTTTCATGTGTGGAATAATTGATAATGATTAGGAATTACTATCGGGTTTGCTACTTTGGTTTTCTTAGAATAATGCCGGGCTATAGATAATGAAACGTGGAAGTTTTCAAGTGCAATTAAGGAGGGAGGCACTAATCAGGGCATTAATAAAGGGCTAATAAACAAATTAAGGCTCACTTTTTTTTCACCCGGAGCCATAGGTGCCTGTACAGGATCAGGGAAATCCTGCGTGTAATTCGCTGACAGTATTAAACAGGTAATCGGGTAAAGCTTGTTCCAGTTCCTGCGTACTGCCGTAACCGTAGCCTACGGCAATAGCGGGCAGCCCGTTTTTCTGCGCGCCGATAATGTCATGCTTACGGTCGCCCACCATGATAGTGTCAGCTATGCTCAATTGCTGCTCCGCTACCAGGTAACGGATCAGATCTGCCTTGTCGGTTCTGGTGCCATCCAGCTCACTGCCATATACGGCGGTAAAATAAGGTTCCAGTTCAAAGTGCCGGATCACGATATCAGCAAATACTTTGGGCTTGGAAGTAGCTACAAACAGCCGCCGGCCCTGTGAAAGCAGCGCAGTAAGCAGCTCCGGGATCCCTGCATACCGCTCATTTTCATAGATCCCCGTTACCCTGAAATATTCCCGGTAAGCATTCACAGCCTCCCATGCCTGGGATTCGGTGAAGCCGTAAAAATCCATGAACGACTGGTGCAGGGGCGGACCAATAAACGGTTCCAGTTTCTGAAGGTCCGGCTCGGAAATGCCCGCTTTGGCCAGCGCATACTGAACAGATTTTGTGATACCGGTTTTAGGATTGGTTAAGGTGCCATCCAGGTCAAATAAAATATTGCTGTATTTCATAAGGGCCGCAATATAATTTAAAAAGAGGACGTTGAATAAGTTTGTCTTATTTCTTAGCTTACAACTGAATACAACTGTCACATGAATGATCTCTTCCGCAGCGCCCTGTACGCTGTTATTTTTATTTCCCTGCTTACTGGCTGCACAAAAAGTGAATCCACCACGGTGGTTGCTACCGGCTATAGTGATGTGGACCAGGTACTGAGCGATTCTGTGCCCACTGCTTTTAATGGAAAATGTTATGCGGTTATTCATGAAGATGGTAAACCGGTGTATGCCAGGGGATTTGGCGGATATACCGGCAGCACCCGCCAGCTGGTTGCTTCCTGCTCTAAATGGTTGTCGGCAGCGGTAGTCATGAGCCTGGTGGATGAAGGGAAAATAAAGCTCAGCGATACCGTTGGAAAATACCTGCCTGTTTTTACTACTTATCATAAGGGAGATATTACCATTGCCCAACTTTTCTCCCATACATCCGGTTTCCCGGGAAATTCCACCCAGGGATATGAATCCAATGTGCTGATCACGCTTTCACAGGCAGCAGAGGGCATTGCCCGCAATGTGGCGTTGCTGAACCCGCCGGGCACCACCTTTTATTATGGCGGCGTAAGTATGCAGGTGGCCGGCCGTATCTGCGAGGTAGCATCCGGTAAAAGCTGGAAAGAACTGGCAGCGGATAAAATATTCACGCCCTGTGGCATGACCGGCACCGATTATGGCCTCACCGCCAACCCGCAGATCGCAGGCGGGGCGCGGAGCACACCGGATGATTATATACGCTTCCTCGATATGCTCATGAACAAAGGCGTGGCGCCCAATGGTACCCGCGTGCTCAGCGAAGCCGCCGTGGCAGCTATGGAAGAAAGCCAGACCGCACATGCCACCATCGCCTACACCCCTTATCCTGCCGCCTTGCTCAATACAAAGGATTTTTATGGTATTGGTAACTGGAGGGATGTAACCGCCCCGGGCGGTGTGTTGATAGAAAACAGCAGCCCCGGCGCCTTTGGCAGCCATCCCTGGATCAACAGGGGAAAAAAACGTACCGGCTTTATCTTCACTTTTATTGCAGATAACGGCTACCTGGCCACCGTACCTACCTGTTTAAAGATCCGGGCACTGGTGAGGAATAAATAGAACTATGTCAAGATAGTGTTGGTAATAGTCAATTTTCAGGGAGCCTGGTTACCCGGTTGCCTTTAATTTTGGCTGCGTACAAATTCCACGACACACATATGAATCAGCAATTCTTTTCTTCCAGGTACATCAGGATGGGGATCCTGGTGATGACAGGCATTTTGCCATTAGCGGTTGCCGCGCAGCAATCACCGTTACGCCTCTGGTATAACAGGCCCGCCAAAGTGTGGGAAGAAACTGTGCCGCTGGGCAATGGCCGCCTGGGAATGACGCCGGATGGAGGCATCAACCAGGAAAAGATTGTATTAAATGATATCACCCTCTGGTCCGGCGCCCCGCAGGACGCCAATAACTACGAAGCCTATAAACAACTGCCTGCCATCCGGCAACTGCTTTCAGAGGGGAAAAATGATGAGGCCCAGGCGCTCATGGATAAATCATTTGTATGCACGGGTAAAGGCTCTGCCGACGTGCCTTTTGGCTGCTTCCAGGTACTGGGTGAACTGTTGTTGAAGTTCAGCTATCCAACAGCGGATAGCCCTTCCCGTTATATGAGGGCATTGTCTTTGAATGAGGCAGTAGCCACTACTACCTATGAAGCTAACGGCATAGCCTATACGAGAGAATACTTTACGGATTTCAATGGCGATGTAGGCGTGATCCGCTTAACCGCCGCCAGGCCCGGGCAGTTGAATATGAGGGTTGCTATCAGTCGCCCGGAAAGAGCCACCACCCGCATAGAAGGGCAGGAGCTGCAGATGTATGGCGAACTGAAAAGCGGTACTGCTAATCCTGGTATGAAATACCTGACAAGGGTACAGGCAAAACTGAAAAACGGGCAGTTGCTAACGGACAAGGATACACTGGTCATTAAGGATGCCACGGAAGTGATCCTGTATGTATCTACCGCTACAGATTTCAAAAATCCGCGTTACCGCGAACAAACAAAACAACTGCTGGATGTCGCCTTGCATAAAAACTATGCGCAGCAGAAGCAACAGCATATTGCCGCTTTCCAGCGTTTATTCAATCGCGTTAGTATGGACCTGGGCGGCAGTAACCATGCAGACCAGGCGCCTACTGATCAGCGGATCAGTAATTTCCACAAAACGCCTGCAGCAGATAACGGCATGCCGGTACTGTTTTACCAGTATGGACGCTATCTGACCATCAGCAGTACCCGCGTGGGCCTGCTGCCGCCTAATTTACAGGGCCTGTGGGCCAACCAGGTCCAGACGCCCTGGAACGGTGATTACCACCTCGATGTAAATGTACAGATGAACCACTGGCCGGTGGAAGTAAGCAACCTGCCGGAACTGAACCTGCCACTGGCCGACCTGGTGCAAGGACTGGTAAAGCCAGGCGAAAGAACCGCCAAAGCCTATTATAATGCAGAAGGTTGGGTAGCGCATGTGATCACCAATATATGGGGCTTTACAGAGCCCGGTGAAAGCGCATCCTGGGGCGTTACCAAATCAGGCTCCGGATGGCTGTGCAATAACCTGTGGGAACATTATGCATTTACCAATGATAAAAAATACCTGGCAGATATATACCCGGTGTTAAAAGGCTCCGCGGAATTTTACAATAGCATGCTGGTAAAGGATGATAAAACAGGATGGCTGGTAACTTCCCCCTCTTCTTCCCCTGAAAATTCCTTCTATCTGCCCAATGGTAAAACTTCCAGCATCTGTATTGGTCCTACTATCGATAACCAGATCATCCGGGAACTGTTCATGAATGTGATCACTGCAGCTAAAACACTCGGTAAAGACGCTGCATTCAGCGCTATCCTGGAAGGGAAATTAAAACAGCTGCCACCGGCAGGCAGGGTAGCCAAAGACGGGCGTTTGATGGAATGGCTGGAAGAATATAAAGAGACAGAACCTACACACCGGCATATATCGCACTTATACGGTTTGTACCCTGCCTCGTTAATTACGCCGGAAGCGACGCCGGAACTGGCTGAAGCCTGTAAGAAAACACTGGATGTAAGGGGAGATGATGGTCCCAGCTGGTCCATCGCTTATAAGCAATTGTTCTGGGCGCGACTGCACGATGGTAACCGTGCGTTTAAATTATTCTCCCAACTGATCCGGCCCACTTATAATACAGACATCAACTACGGCGCCGGTGGCGGTGTTTATGCCAACCTGTTTTCTGCGGGCCCCCCGTTCCAGATCGATGGCAACTTTGGCGGTGCAGCCGGACTGGCGGAAATGCTGATCCAGAGCCATGCCGGCTTCATTGATCTGCTGCCCGCATTACCCGATGCATGGAAGGCTTCCGGTAGCATAAAAGGAATGAAAGCAAGAGGTAATTATACGGTAGATATGACCTGGAAAAACGGCGTTGTTACCAATTATAAAATACGCGGCGCAGGTAAAGTGAAACTCAGGGTGAATGGTGAAATGAAAGAGATTCAAGCAACAAAAATATGATCAGGAAAATAGCAGGATTGATATTCAGTATATCCGTTGCCGTTAGTGCCATGGCGCAGGAAAAATTTATTATAAAGTACGGGCGCCTGGATAATATAAGGTATCATGTCAAAACCGCTAAGAAAGCCACCATTACCTTTATGGGCGGCTCTATTACCAATATGGAGGGCTGGCGTGGCAAGGTGTGCGATTACCTTACCGCCACTTATCCGGGCACTGATTTCCGTTTTATCAATGCGGGCATCCCTTCGCTGGGTAGCTTACCGCATGCCTTCCGGTTTGAACAGGATGTATTAAGCAAAGGAAAAACTGATCTCTTATTCCTGGAGGCAGCGGTGAACGACCGGGTGAACGGCACCAATGAAGTAACGCAGCGCCGCGCCATGGAAGGGATTATCCGTCATGCGCTGAAAGCCAATCCCCAGGTGAATATCGTGTTGATGGCTTTTGCGGATGAAGATAAAATGGCCGATTACCATGCTGGCAAAGTGCCGGTAGAAGTACAGGTGCATGAAGATCTTGCCAAAAAATACCAACTGCCTTTTATCAATCTTGCCAAAGAAATTACTACCCGCATTGATGCAGGTGAGTTTACCTGGAAAGATGATTTCAAAGACCTGCATCCTTCGCCTTTCGGGCAGCAGTTATATTTCAATGCTATCAAACGGTTACTGGAAGAAGATTTCAATGCTCCTTCGCCGAAGCGTTTGGTATCCCTGAAATTGCCCCCTGCAGCAGACCCGCTTAATTATGAAAACGGCGCTTATGCCGATATTCACGATGCGCTTAACCGGAAGAGGTTTGATATTAATGAATCATGGGAACCATCTGATAAAGTGGGTACCCGGGAGGGGTTTGTAAAAGTGCCCATGCTGGTATCAGGTAACGCGGAGGCCAGCGTAGAATATCCTTTCAGCGGGCGTACTATTGGCATTGGGATCGTTTCCGGCCCGGATGCCGGTGTGATCAGCTATCGTATAGATGATGGCGAAGTGCAGCAGAAAGACCTGCGCACGCAGTGGAGCAAAAGTTTGTACCTGCCCTGGTATCTGATATTGGGAGATGATCTGAAACCAGGCAAACATACGCTGCACTTGCAGAAGCGTGATGATGGCTCCGTTTGCCGTATAGTGTATTTCCTGGTGAATCCATGAGCTTAATCCAGAGAAGCCACTTCTTTTTTATATTCCCTTGGGGTTTTTCCTTTTATTTTTTTGAAGAAGCGGTTAAAGTGCGTGGTGTTCCGGTACCCGCACTTGTTTGATAATTCCGTTATAGGCATATCCTTTTCCTGCAGCAGCCTGCAGGCATACCCGATCCTTAATTCATTAACGAAATGAGTGAATGATTTTTGCGTCCGGCTTTTAAAGAAGCGGCAAAAGGAATGCACATTGATACCAGCAACAGCCGCTATTTCCGACAGGGGGATGTCTCTCCTGAAATGCCGGAAAATGTATTTGAAGATATCATCCATTCTCGACTGATCTTTATCGTTATAAAGGTTTACATAATTGGTGCCGGCCAGGAGCTTGTATTCTTTGGCGGCCATCATTGTTTGCAGCAATGTCATAAAGGAAATGGTTTGGGGAAGGCCCTGCTGTTGCAACATCTGCTGCATCAGCGCCAGTATTTCCGCTTTGGCCTTTCCATGAAACTGGATACCCCGTTGTGCCTTTTTAAGCCATGTTTTCAGCGCGCTGGTGTTGGTAAAGGCGCTAAGATGCTCCAACAGCAGATCCGGTGAAATATACAACGCCAGCGACCTTGCCTGCAGCTTGTTCTTCCCTTCAAAATACTTTTGTTCGTTATGCCATACATGCGGGGTGCCCGATCCCACAAATATCAGTTCCCCGCTTTCAAAATAGCTGATATTATCGCCAATGATGCGGCGTCCGGCGCTTTCCACCACATATACCAGCTGGCATTCATGGTGGAAGTGGAACTCCGTGGAAAAATACGGCTGCGTAATTTCCTTTACCAGGTATACACTTTGTTCAAGGGCTTTATCGCCCGGTATGGCAAAAAGAGGCTTCATATTGTCTGCCTAAAATAGGTAAATTAGGTAAATAAGTCAAAATAGTGTTGATTTAAGTCAATTTCACCGGGATGACCTACCTTATCCCTGCTTACTTTTGATTATCCACGGAAAATGAAAAATGATGATACTGCAAAATAAAATAGTGCTGATCACCGGCGGCGCATCCGGCATTGGCCATGCCTGTGCACAAACCTATGCAAAGCAGGGCGCCACCGTGGCGGTGATAGATAAAGACAAAGCCGCGTTGCAACGTTTGGAACAGCAAATGGGCGCACCACATATTTTTCTTGAAGCAGACCTTAACAGCGGTCCGGCTATACAACAGGCCATTGATGCCGTATTGCAAACATACGGGCGACTGAACGCTATTCACAACAATGCAGGCGTTGCCAGTCCTTCAAAACCTTTACACGATACCACCGAAGAAGAATGGGAATTGCTAATGAATGTAAATGTCCGTGGCATTTATTACACCACCCGTTATGGCATTGCAGCGCTGAAAGCTTCCCGGGGTTGTATCCTCAACACCAGCAGTATGGTAGGAGAAATAGGGCAGGATAACCATGCCGCTTATGCAGGCAGCAAAGGAGCCGTAAACGCGCTCACCAAAGCAATGGCGCTGGATTATGCGGCAGATGGCATCCGGGTAAATGCAGTGGCTCCCGCCGGTGTATGGACACCCATGCTGCGGCAGTGGAGCAAGGAACAACCGGAACCTGTGCGCATCGCTCAATACCTCGATAATATCCATGCATTGGGATATTGCCCTGAAGCAGATGAGATTGCCGACGTATGTGCGTTCCTGTTATCAGAACAGGCGCGTTTTGTTACCGGCTGTATCATGCCGGTAAGCGGGGGCGCAGAGCTTGGATATAAACACACCCTGTAAAATAAAGTGAACGATGAAAAAATTAGCTGCTTTCTGTTTGTTGTTACTGGCACTCCGCAGCGGGGCGCAAACAAATGCGCAACTGGATCCAAAGATCCTTACCAGCAAAAAAGTAATGGACCAGTTTATGGATCTGCGTTTTGGCATGTTTATCCACTGGGGCCCAGTTACGCTGAGAGGCACGGAAATTGGCTGGTCGCGCCATGTACAGGTGCCGGCGGCAGATTATGATACCCTGTACCGCCAGTTTAACCCTGTGCAATTTAATGCAGAGGAATGGGTGAAAACAGCCAGCGATGCCGGTATGAAATACCTGACCATCACAGCGAAACATCATGATGGCTTCTGCTTATGGCCATCTGCCTATACAGATTATAATATTACGGCTACTCCTTTTAAGAAAGATGTAGTAGGACTGCTGGCAAAAGCCTGTAAAAAGTATAACATAAAGTTCTGTATCTATTACTCGGTGCTCGACTGGCATTACCCGGATTACCCGGTTGATAATCCGAACGATACAACGGAAAGGGGCATACGAAAAAATGCGCATATGGAAAAGTATGTGACATACATGAAAAACCAGCTGAAAGAACTGGTAACAAATTATGATCCTTATATGCTGTGGTTTGACGGCCCCTGGGAAAAGCCCTGGACGCCGGAAATGGCGCTGGATATGTATGCTTATCTTAAAACGCTGAAGAAAGATCTGATCATTAATAACCGCCTGGGTAAAGCATTTTCCGGCACCGGCGCTTCCGGTACCGCCAGGTTCCTGGGCGATTATGACACGCCCGAACAACGTATAGGCGACCTGGATATGAACACGCCCTGGGAAACCTGCATGACCATCTGCGAACAATGGGCCTGGAAACCCAACGATAAAATGAAATCGCTGCAAACCTGTATTCAAACGCTGGCCAGGGCGGCGGGTGGTAACGGCAACCTGTTGTTCAATGTAGGGCCACGCCCGGACGGGTTGATAGAGCCTGCGCAGGCAGCACGTTTGAGGGAAATGGGTGACTGGCTCCGTAAATACGGCGTTGCCATATATAACACGCACGGCGGTCCTTATTATCCCAACAGCCAATATGCAGCTACGCGCAGCGGCAACAAAGTATACCTGCATGTTTTTGATCCCGCACAGCAAAGCATTGAACTGCCTGCTATGCCGGGCATAAAAGTAACCAAAGCATACCTGCTGAAAGGCGCCGCAGTGAAGCTGACTGCCAGTGCTGATCAGCTAATGATAACATTGCCGGCGCCATTACCTGATGCCAATGATACCGTAGTGGTACTGGAAACGGATAAACCGGCAATGAGTGTGGCTCCCATAAAAAATGACAAGATAAAATAAGATGATCAGTAAAATAGTTGTAAAAGATGCCCGGTTCCCTTTAACAGGCGGCGCCGGTAGTGATGCAGTGCATCAGAATCCCGTATACTCGTACACGGTAGCCTGCCTGTATGATGATAAAGGCAATTGCGGCACCGGCCTGGCCTTCACTTTGGGGGCAGGCAATGAACTGGT
Source organism: Chitinophaga sp. (assembly GCF_036569185.1). Lineage (GTDB taxonomy): Bacteria > Bacteroidota > Bacteroidia > Chitinophagales > Chitinophagaceae > Chitinophaga. Next base: position 1,976 of record NZ_DATCRD010000021.1, on the reverse strand, counting down.
ATGCGCTGCCGCCAGGTTTTACGGAGAAAAGCTCGTAGGCAGGGAATTGGCGGAAGTGATGTCGGGCTTCGGCGACTGGTTTAAGCAACGCTCTGATGAGCAGCAGTTCCGCTGGCTGGGGCCTCACAAAGGAGTAGTGCACCTGGCGCTGGCCGCCGTTACCAATGCCTGCTACGACCTGTGGGCCAAACAACAACAAGTACCTTTATGGAAACTGTTGCTGGATCTGACGCCTGAGCAGGTAGTGAATACGCTGGATTTGTCTTACCTGGAAGAAGTGCTGCCGCGGGAAGAAGCGATCCGTATGTTAGCGGAGATGCAGGATTCCCGTGCTACCCGGGAAGGCGTGCTGCGCACCGGTTACCCGGCCTATGATACTTCCGCCGGTTGGTTTAATTATTCCGATGATCAGCTCGAAGCCAATTGCAAACGGGCATTGGATAATGGCTTTCGTGCATTGAAATTAAAAGTAGGCGCCAAAGACCCGGAAACGGATATACGAAGAGCGCATATTGTAAGAAATGCAGTGGGCGATGAGATCAAAGTGATGGTAGATGCGAACCAGCAATGGAATCTGCCGCAGGCAATTGCTATCGGTAAAAAACTTGCAGCTATTAATCCTTACTGGATAGAAGAGCCTACGCACCCGGATGATGTGTTGGCGCATAAAACATTGGCCGATGCGCTCAACCCGGTGAAGCTGGCTTTAGGCGAACATGTGCCCAATAAAGTGATCTTTAAGAACTACCTGCAAACCGCTTGTGCGGGCTTTATACAGGTAGATGCTGTGAGAGTGGGAGGGGTGAGCGAGTTTATTACTGTAAGCCTGTTGTGTAAAAAGTTTGGCGTGCCGGTAGTACCGCATGTGGGCGATATGGGGCAGCTGCATCAGCACCTGGTGTTGTTCAATCATATCGGAATGGGGCATGAAGCATTGTTCCTGGAACATATTCCACACCTGCGCAAACACTTTGTACATCCTGCAATGATTACCGGCGGCTTTTATCAAACGCCTCAGGCACCCGGCAGCAGTTGTGATCTGTCTGACCTTAATACTTTCCCCGGATGATCGCTACTACAGATATTATCATCAGCATCTGCTACGTGGCCCTGATTGTAGGATTAGGTTTCTGGGCAGGACTGTCGGGCAGGAAGAACGATTCGGCCGCCGGGGAATATTTCCTGGCCGGTAAATCATTGCGATGGCCCATGATAGGCATGGCGTTGTTTGCCACCAATATTTCCTGTTTGCACCTGGTGAGTCTTGCCCAGAGCGGGTTTGATACGGGGTTGCTGGCGGGTAACTTTGAATGGATGGCTGCTTTTACATTGATATTACTGGCGCTTTTCTTTGTGCCGTTTTACATCCGTTCAGGAGTGGCTACGCTGCCGGATTTCCTGGAGCGGCGTTATAACCGGGCCTGCCGCGACTGGCTGGCGGTGGTATCTGTAGTATCGGCGGTGGTGATCCATATTGCGTTTTCTTTCCTGGCCGGCGGTATTGTGCTGGAAACCTTGTTTGGCATCAATATGTTTACCAGTATCATTCTCATTGCCCTGGTAACGGGAGCTTATACGATTGTGGGCGGGCTCAGGGCCGTGGTCGTAACAGAGTCTGTACAAACGGTGGTGCTGCTCACCGGCGCGGTGATCATCACGGTATTATCGTGGTGGAAAGTGGGCGGCTGGCAACCGGTGATGCAGGTATTACAGGAAGAACAACAACTGGATAAGCTTTCCATGCTGCACCCGGCGGGCGATCCCAATGGGCTGCCCTGGTACGCGGTATTCCTGGGCTATCCTGTTATTGGTATCTGGTACTGGTGTGCGGATCAGACTATTGTACAGCGGGTGCTGGGCGCAAAAGATGAGAATCATGCGCGTATCGGCGCTTTGTTCTGCGGCTTTATAAAAGTATTGCCTGTTTTTATTTTTATTCTCCCCGGGCTATTGGCATATGTGTTATACAAACAGGG
>NZ_DATCRD010000020.1:0-20621 GCF_036569185.1 Chitinophaga sp. | reverse complement strand
CATGGATCTTCTCCAGCACCGCAGGCATATCTTCCAGTAAATGGAGCAGGTAAATACCCAGGATCACATCAAAAGTTCCTTTCTCATCAAATACTGTAGAACGGGCATAGGTTACATTGGAGATCTGTTGTTCACGGGCTTTGTTTTGAGCTATTTGAATCATTTTGGGAGATATATCAATGCCATGTACCGTATGCACATCAGCCGCAATTTCGTTGGCAAGTATACCTGTAGCGCATCCAAAGTCTAAAACATCATCCTGTTTTCTAAGATGTTTTTTTACTTTTTCAAGAATTTTAGTCCGCAGCGTCCTATCCTTCATTTCTTCCCTGTCGTACCCATTTGCACTGCGATCCCAGAATTTTTCCGGTTTATTCATTTGGTACTTATTAGCGTTATCCCTGGAATGTTTCCGTTACCAATTGTGTGTCCATATATTCCCTCAATTCATGCAGTTTGCCAGCCGAGAGGCGGCATACCCAGCAATATTTATTATTGTATAGTTTCCCATCGGGTGTAGTGTTCTGGCCGCTGGCTTCCACTACTACATAATCGCCGTCTGCAATAAACTGGTGTGCCACTGCTTTATAGGGTGGTTTCAGGGTTGTTCTTACCGAAGCCCACAGTTCATCAAGAACGGCTTGTTTGCCTTTAAAGGTCTGGGACCATGGCCCGGAGCCCATCCATGTCCATTGCATATCGTCTGCCATGGCATCGAGGAAGGGGGCATCATTGCCCTTCGACAGCTCCTGGAATATCAGCTGCATCAGTTTTTTATTATCGGAGGTGCTCATAATAGAGAATTATTACCAGGCTAAATGTCTGATTTTTTATGTTCAGCGGGGAGGGGTTTTTGTGTCAAAAAAAAGTGGGTTTGTGCCAATCTGTTCTTTGCGGTTGGCATGATATGTTTACGCCCGGTGTCGCTCAAACATAATCATTTTGTTTTTATATATTTGGAATTTACCGGGCGCCACCACGCTACGGTGTCATACAAAGTCTATCCTTAGAATCCCCAATTTTATTACATTTATAGCCAAATGGGGGATTCCACGATCACTGAAGCAGAATACCTGGAGCGGCTCCGGAGAGGGGATGTAGCCGCATATATGCAGCTGTACGATCAATACAGTACGCACGTCTATGGATGGGTGCTGCGCTTTGTAAAAGTGCCTGCGTATGCGGAAGACATCGTGCAGGACGTATTCCTGAAAATATGGGAAGTCCGCGACCGGCTGGATCCCGCGCAATCGTTTCCCGCCTATCTCTATAAAATCAGCCGTAATAAAACCTTTACCTTTCTTAAGAAGAATGCTTCCGATGAAGCCACCCGCCTGCGGATCATGCAGCGCATCGGCGAAATAACCGAATCGCCTTATCACCAAACGTTGTGGGCGCAGTACCAGGAGATGCTCAACAACGCTGTTACCCAACTGCCTTACCAGCGCCAGAGGGTATTTACATTATGCCGGCAGGAAGGCAAAAGTTACGAAGAAGCTGCAAAGGAGCTGGGCATTTCCCGTAATACGGTGAAAGAACATATGGTGATGGCGCTCAAGGATATCAAAGCATATTTCTACCGGCATGGGGATCTTTCCCTGGCCGTGCTGCTTTTCATGCACCTGTTTTAAGCGGCTACATATTATAATGAAATTTATTTATCAACCCACCCACCCTTTTATTTCCGGCAGCAGTATATACTAAAAGCGGGGCCACGTACCGCGTATAAAACTGATACATGTTAAAGGAAAAGGATCATTACCAGCAACTGCTGCAACGTTTTCTGGATAATAACTGCACTCCCGCTGAAACGGCGGAGCTGCTCGACTTCCTGCAACAGGATGCCTCCAACCGTTTTTTGCTGGAAGAAATGAGCGCTTCCTTTGCCCGGCCGGTAGAGGAGCACGCAGGTCCCTGGCAGGACAGGATAAAAGAAAAGCTCCTGCTTGCCACGCAGCCGGTAAAAGTGGTTCCTTTCTATAAAAAATGGTTGCCCGCAGCCGCTGCAGCGGCGCTGCTGCTGGCGATCGCTACTGCCGGTTGGCAGTATTACCACACAACAAAGAACACCAGGCCCGTACCTGCGCTGGTGGAAAACCACCCGGATGTATTGCCTGGAGGAAACAAGGCTAGTCTTACCCTGGCCAATGGCGCCACCATCCTGCTGGATAGTACTGCGAATGATGCTATTCCCAGCCAGGGCGCTACAAAGGTGATCCGGGTAAACGGGCAGTTGAAATATGATGCAGGCCAGGCAACCAATACGGCCGTGGTGTACAATACCCTTACTACGCCAAGGGGAGGCCAGTTCAAAATAGAACTGCCCGATGGTACGCTGGTATGGCTCAACGCAGCATCATCCCTTCGTTTCCCAACAGCTTTCAATGGCACCGATCGTACCGTGATCCTTAACGGTGAAGGCTACTTTGAAGTGGCGCGCCGGGATAATATGCCGTTTAAAGTACAGCTGGGCAACGGTATGGTGGAAGTGCTGGGCACACATTTTAACGTGATGGCTTACCAGAATGAAACAAATGTAAAGACCACCCTGCTGGAAGGCGCGGTGAAAGTAACGCATCAGTCGCATACAGTCCGCCTTGCCCCCGGGCAACAGGCCAGCTGGGCGGCAGATGGCAACATCGTTACAGGACCGGCAGATACAGAAGAAGCTGTTTCCTGGAAAGAAGGCTATTTCCAGTTTAACAGGGCGCCGCTGGCCGATGTAATGCGGCAATTGCAACGGTGGTATAATGTAGAGGTCCGTTATGAAGGCAATGTTGCTAAAAGGGAGTTCTGGGGTAAAATACCGAGGAATGTGAAGCTGGGCGAGGCGCTTAAAATACTTGAACTAAGTAATATTCCATATTCCATGAGAGGCGATACAATTATTATTCATCATTAAAAACAACCAACTTCTTCCACTTATGAAATGACAGCAGTGGTAATATAACCAAAAAACGGAGGTGTCGTTACCACCTCCGTTATGTCCAGGTTATCATTACAATATTCCGTGTATGAAAGATTGATTATCTCACCTAAACAAATCGAATTTATGCAATTATCAGGTCTCTTCAAAAACCTGAGCGAGAAACATTTGCCTGTTACCAGGCGATTCCGCCTGTTACCGGGCAGAAAAATCAGGCTCATTATGAAACTGACATATTTCCTTTTGCTGGCATGCTTTTGCCAGGTCCACGCCAGTAGCTACGCGCAAAAGGTCACGCTTCATGAAAAAAACGCATCGCTCGAAAACCTGATCAGGAAAATCGAACGGCAATCCGGGTATGTATTTTTCCTCGACTACGCCCTGCTCGACCAGTCGAAAAAGGTAAGTGTCGATATTTCGGAAGGCACCCTGCAGGAAGCCGTAGAGCTTTGTTTCAGGCCATTTGCGCTCACCTATACCATCCTGGGAAAAACCATCGTTGTAAAGCAAAAAGCGCCAGAGGCGGCCGATCCCGCCATTGAGGTGCGTGGTAAAGTAACAGATGCGGATGGAAAACCGCTTCCCGGTGTTACCGTTTCCGTGCCCGGCGCTTCGAAGGGAGCTGTTACAAACGACAACGGCGAGTTTGTGTTATCCGTACAACCCAATGTCACACTGCATTTCAGCATGATTGGCTACAAGGCAACGGATGTAGCAGTGAATGGCCGGAAAACCCTGGCGGTAACGCTTGTGATGGAAAACACAGCGCTAACGGATTTCATCGTAGTAGGTTATGGTACCCAACGCCGGGGAGATGTAACCGGCTCCATCGCTTCGGTGAATACCAAAACCCTGGAGGGAACGCCTATCCGTTCGGTGGACCAGGCATTGCAGGGCAGGGTGGCCGGTGTTACGTTTGTGCAGAACTCGGGCATGCCAGGCGCGGGATCTTCTATCCGCGTGCGTGGCGGTAACTCTATCAACGGCAGCAATGAACCATTGTACGTGATTGATGGGGTGCCGGTATTTGCGGACCAGGGAAGCGATGGCACTTCGCTGAACCCGTTAAACAGTATCAGTCCTACCGATATAGCATCTATTGAGATTTTGAAAGATGCATCTGCCACGGCCATCTATGGTTCCCGCGGTGGCAACGGCGTGGTGCTTATCACCACTTCCCGCGGGCAACGCGGCATGTCCCGCATCACTTTTGATTCTTACTACGGTACACAGCATATTCTCAAAAAATATTCCCTGCTGAATGCATCGCAGTTCGAGCAACTGGCCAATGAAGCAAGTGTGGCTGAAAACGGCCCTGAACTGTATGATCTCAGCAAAACGCCCGAAACTACCAACTGGCAGGATGCCATTTTCAGAACGGCTCCTATTCAAAGTTATTCCCTGTCGTTTTCCGGCGGTGATCCGAAGACCCGTTTCCTTGTTACAGCCAACTACTTCGATCAGCAGGGAATTGTTCGGGCGTCCGACCTGAAGCGGTACTCGCTGCGGGCCAATCTTGATAAAGATATCCGGGATAATATCAAACTGGGGAGCAGTCTTACTATCAGCAATGTGCGCACCAACCGCGTAAACAGCGGATCATTGTTCACCATGGCTACTACCGCGCCCAACCTGCCTATCTACCAACCGGATGGCAGTTTTACAGAGCTGAATAACCAGGGCGCACCGTTCGATAACCCGGTGGCGCTGATCGGGAATTACAAGAACTTTAATAACGTTTTCCGTACACTGGGAAATGTGTATGCAAGTGTAGATATCGTTAAAGGACTTACTTTTAAAACGCTCTGGGGCGCTGATGTCAATTTTGCGCGTAACGATATCTATCTTCCCCAGGCGGTGTATTCCGGTTCCCAGCTGGGCGGAAATGCATCGGTATCTACCAACCAGACTTTTACCTGGCTGAATGAAAATACGCTGACCTACACCATGAACAAAGAGGAGCACCAGCTCAACCTGCTGGGTGGTTTTACCCAGCAAAGTTCTTCGTACCAGTCGCTCGGCGCTGAAGCACAGGGCTTCCTGAACGATAACCTCGGCACCAATGCGCTGGGCAATGCGGCGGCTGTGCAACCCTCTTCCTCCAGTATTGCCAGGTGGGCGCTGCTCAGTTTCCTAGGAAGGGCCAACTATAGTTTCAAAAATAAATACCTGCTCACACTCACCGGCAGATATGATGGCTCTTCCCGGTTTGGAAAAAACAACCGCTTCGGTTTTTTCCCTTCCGTAGCTGTTGGCTGGAAACTGGACCAGGAGCCATTCATACGCAACCTGCATGTTTTCAGCAACCTGAAATTAAGGGTGAGCCATGGTCTTACCGGCAACCAGGATGGTATCGGCAACTACCCTTCGCTGGACCTGATGGGCAAAGCCAACTATTCCATCGGCGGGGTGAACGTGATAGGGCTTACACCTTCGCAGGTGGGCAATCCTGATCTGCGCTGGGAATCCACTGCACAATCGGATATTGGTCTTGAGCTGGGATTTTTTGACAACAGGCTTAGCTTTATTGCAGATGCATATTATAAAAAGACAAGCGACCTGCTGCTGTATGTGAAAATTCCTACTACATCCGGTTTCTCTACTTCACTACAGAACCGGGGACAGGTAGAGAATAAAGGGATAGAGCTCACCATAAATGCAACGCCGGTAGAGCAGGAGCTGCGCTGGGAAACAGGTTTTAATATTTCATTCAACAGGAACAAAGTACTGGATCTTGCCGGTGCTGATCGTCTTTTCGCAGGCCAGGGCCCTAACCAGTCCACCGTTGTGCAGGTAGGCCAACCATTGGGCTCCTTCTTTGGCTTTGCCAGCGATGGTATTTTTAAATCGAAGGAAGAAGTGGAGGCTTCGGCCCAGAAAACGGCCAAACCAGGTGATATCCGGTTCAGGGATGTGAATGGGGATAAAAAGATCAACGACGACGACCGTGTGCTGTTGGGGAATGCCCAGCCGAAATTCTCTTTTGGTTTCAGCAATACTTTTTCCATGAAAGGATTTGACCTGATGGTATTGCTCCAGGGCGTTTATGGCAACAAGTTATATAACGTAAATACCGCTACGCTGGAAAACCTTACCGGCCTGCAAAACCAGAGCACTACTACGCTCGACCGCTGGACGCCTGATCATACCGACACCAATATTCCTCGTGCCACTACGGTAAAGCCTACTTCGCGTTCCTGGGACCGGCTGGTGGAAGATGGTTCCTACCTGAGGGTTAAAACAGTGCAGCTGGGATATAACCTGTCGAAGGAAACATTACAGCGTATTAAACTCGCCGGGCTAAAGGTATATGTGAATGTACAGAACCTGTTCACTATCACGAACTATTCAGGGCTTGATCCGGAAGTAAGCCGTTATGGATCGGACAATGTAAGCCCCGGCTTCGACTCCGGCGCTTATCCCAATGCGCGCACGATTTCTTTTGGTATTAATGCCAGCTTCTAATCAAAATCATTTGTCATGAGATCTGCAGTTTATTTCATCATCATATTTTTTACGCTAACGGCGGTGGGCTGCGCCAAGCTCGACGGCGTTCCGGAAGGTACTTACACTACGGATAATTTTTACAAAACGGAAGCAGACGCCGTATCTGCCGTTAATGCCGTGTATTCCGGTATGACCAGCTCCTACCTGTACAACCAGTTTATGGAAGTAATACAGTCGCAGGGTACGGACGACTGTGAATGGGGATTTGGGCGCAACACCAGTAACACCGATAAAACGGCGCTGGATAAATTCAACTTCGATGCAGGTACCAACCTGTTCTACCAGTTCTGGAGCACTTCCTACCAGGTGATCAACCGTGCCAATGCAGCGGTGGAAAATATCGGGGCGATGACCGCGGTTGGTACGGAGAAAAAGAAACGCATGCAGGGAGAAGCCCGTTTTGTACGGGGGCTGATGTATTTCAACCTGGTGCGTCTTTTCGGAGGAGTGCCATTGTTGCTGCAACCTACTACTTCGCTGGATAATCTTGCTATTAAAAGATCTTCAGCAGAAGAAGTATATGCCCAGATCATTGCCGACTTCCAATTTGGCGAGGAAAATTTACCCGGAACATACGATGCCGTTAACGCCGGAAGGGCCACCAGTGGCGCTGCTATGGCCATGTTGGTGAAAACATACCTTACACGGAAGGAATATACAAAAGCGGTAGAAGAAGCAAGAAAAGTAATGGCGCTGGGTCGTTATTCGCTCTGGCCTTCTTACCAGGATGTATTCCTGATTGCCAATGAGAATAAAACCGAATCCATCTTTGAAGTGCAGTTCCTCAGCGGTTCCGGTAATATCCCCAGCAGTTATGCGGGCTTCTACCGTCCTTCGTTTGATAAACGGCCTGGTTTCGGCGGTAATGGCGATAACCCGGTTACAAAAAATCATTACGATGCATATCCGGAGGGAGATCTGAGGAAAGATGTGAACGTAATAAAGTATTCCTATACTACAGATCCTAAAGCGCCCACAACAATTAAAAACCCTTATTACGTAGCTAAGTTTAAAGACCCTGCAGCACTGAATGTGAACGATGGGGGCAATAACTACTATATTGTCCGTTATGCCGATGTGTTGCTGATGTTTGCAGAAGCGTTGTATATGCAAAGCCCCGGTAACACCGAAGCATTAGAAGCGTTTAACCAGGTGAGAAGACGCGCGTATGGCCTGCCATTGAATGCGCCTTCTGTGAGGGATCTTGCAGGAGGCTTGAGCGCCGCAGCGTTCCAGGATTCCGTGTTGAAAGAAAGAAGACTGGAATTTGCTTTTGAAGGGCAACGGCGTTTTGACCTGTTGCGTACCGGCAAACTGAAACAGGCCATGAATGCACAGGATCCTTCTATCACCGTAAGGGATTCCGATACGCTTTTCCCTATCCCGTCGCAGGAAATGGATACCAATCCTTTGCTGGAACAGAATCCGGGTTATTAATCAGAAAACTTTTTTACAGCTGGCAGGAACAGGTAACGCCCTGTTCCTGCGGCTATACTCATGCTTAAATAATGATGAAAATGAGGACTTCAATTATCCGCAGCCTGGTAGTAATGATTGTTATATTGTCCGCTAACCGGTTACAGGCCCGGCAACGCTGGGACGTATGCGTGTATGGGGAAACGCCTGCGGGCATCATGGCGGCTGTACAAGCTGCGAAAATGAATAAACAGGTATTGCTGATCAGTAACACCGCGCACCTGGGAGGCGTGGCTACATCGGGCCTCACGGCTACCGATCTGAATAATTTCAGGAGCGCCGGCGGGCTTACCCGGGAATTTTTCCAACGCCTGTATACCTACTACAGCGATAGCAGCGCATGGCGCAGCGAATCGAGGGAGGTGTTTTTTGAGCGTTCCAAAAAACGCACTTTCTCCGGTAAGAACGACTCCCTGAAAATGCAGTGGGTGTATGAGTCCCGCGTAGCGGAAAATATTTTAAAACAAATGTTACAGGAAGCAGGAGTAGCAGTGGTATATAAAGAAAGACTACAGCTGAAAAAGGGCGTAACAAAAAAAGATGCCCGTATTGTTTCCATTCAAATGGAGAACGGGCACCGTTATCATGCAAGGATATTTATAGACGCAACTTATGAAGGCGACCTGATGGCAACCGCCGGTGTTTCAAACATTACCGGCAGGGAAGCCAACAGCGTGTATAATGAAACATTGAATGGCATTAAACTCAACGATATTATTGGTAAAGACGGCCGTTCTATTGATCCTTATATTAAGAAAGGTGATCCTTCCTCCGGTGTGCTGCCGTTTATAGAGCCGAAGATCCCGGGAGCCAACGGGGAAGGAGATCACCGCACACAATCGTATTGTTACCGCATGACGCTCACCGACGACCCTGCCAACCGTATCAGCATCGTAAAACCGGCAGGCTATCAGCCGCTGTGGTACGAGTTCCTGGCGCGTATGCTGGAAATGAATCCCGGCTACCAGCTGAAGAGCATTATTTCTTTTACCCCAATGCCCAACAGGAAAACAGATACCAACCAGGCCGATTTTGTGGGCGCTAATTACGGATGGCCGGAAGGCAATTATGCAGAACGCCATAAAATTGCACAAATGCATAAAGACTATGTACTGGGTTTACTCTGGTTCCTGGGCAACGATCCACGGGTGCCCGATTCCCTGCGCACGGAAATGAAGCGCTGGGGATTACCCAAAGATGAATTTACTGACAATGGTAATTTTCCTCATCAGCTGTATGTGAGAGAAGCGAGAAGAATGGTGAGCGATTATGTAATGACAGAAAAGAACTGCAACGGCGAAGAACCGGTAGCAGATGCGGTGGCAGTGGCTACCTATCCGCTGGATTGCCACTATGTTTCCCGCGTGGTAGACGAACAGGGAAGAGTACATTCCGAAGGCAGCTATGGTAAACAGAAGAACACTTATTACACTATCAGCTACCGTTCACTAAGACCCAAAGCTTCAGAAGCCGGCAACCTGCTGGTACCGGTATGCCTGTCGGCCTCACATGTGGCTTACAGCTCTATCCGTATGGAGCCGGTATTCATGGTGCTGGGACAATCCGCCGGTACTGCCGCTGCACTTGCGCTGGATCGTAACATGAGCGTACAGGAGCTGCCTTACGAGGCGTTACGGCCGGTGCTGTTGAAAGACGGACAGGTACTTTCACTTGACAGGAAATAAGTTATAGCAGATGACAGATATGAAACCATCAAACAAAAACGCCATACTGGCCGCAGTGGTAGTAGCCTCCCTGGGATATTTTGTAGATATCTACGACCTGTTGTTGTTCAGCATTGTACGGGTGCCCAGTCTTGAATCGATCGGGTTGCGTGGCCAGGAGGTAACAGACAAGGGTATTTTATTGCTCAATGTACAAATGACCGGTATGTTGCTGGGCGGTATTCTTTGGGGAGTGCTGGGCGACAGGAAAGGAAGGCTCTCCGTACTTTTCGGATCCATTTTCCTTTATTCCGTTGCGAACATTGCCAATGGTTTGGTAGGCAGCGTATGGGCGTATGCGTTATGGCGCTTTGTTGCAGGTCTTGGTCTGGCTGGTGAGCTGGGCGCCGGTATTACCCTGGTGGCCGAATTAATGCCCAAAGAAAAAAGGGGATATGCCACCACCATTGTAGCAGCTGTTGGTATCAGCGGGGCAGTGGCAGCTTATTTTGTAGCGCAGCATTTCAACTGGAGAACTACCTTTTTTATTGGCGGTGGCCTGGGACTGTTATTGCTGTTGCTGCGTATTGGCGTAGCAGAATCGGGCATGTTCGGCGCAGCGAAACAATCGGAGAACAGGGGAAATTTCCTGGCGCTTTTCACCAACGGGAAAAGGTTTTTTAAATACCTGCGCTGCATTCTTATCGGTGTGCCGCTGTGGTTTGTAGTAGGTGTGCTGATCACGTTGTCGCCTGAATTTGGTAAAGTATTGCATATTGAAGGCAATGTGAATGCCGGCGCTGCGGTAGCCTGGTGCTATGGTGGATTGGTTGTAGGAGATATTTTCAGCGGCGCCCTCAGCCAGTTATTGAAAAGCAGGATCAGGGTAGTGTATGTATACCTGTTTTGCTGTATGGCCGCGGTAAGCATTTATTTCCTGGCAGCAGGTATCAGCCTGCAGCTCTTTTACTGGATATGCGCGCTGCTGGGTTTCTCAGTAGGTTATTGGGTGATTTTTATGACCATTGCCACCGAGCAGTTTGGTACCAATATCCGTGCAACGGTGACCACCACCGTGCCCAATTTTGTGCGTGGCGCAGTAGTGCCGCTCACTTTTTTATTTCAATTTATGCAGGTGCTTTTTAATGGCTCCCTGATACATGCCGGTATCAGTGTGGGCCTGATATGCCTGGCACTGGCTTTCTGGTCGCTTACCGGCATGCAGGAAACATTTCATAAAGACCTGGATTACCTGGAGGAATGGTAGATATACGCACACTTTAAAACCACGTTCCACTTATGAAAAAATTGATACTTATGATGATGATGCTTGTGGTTGCGGGCAACGCAATTGCGCAGGCAGTCAAAACCACGCTGACAAATTCCGCGGGGGTATATACCCTGTATCGCGGTGGTGTGCCGTACCACATCAGGGGGGCGGCCGCCAACAATTTTTATTTACAGGTATCTGCCTACGGGGGCAATACTATCCGTACCTACAGTATTAATGATTCCACCGGCGCCTGGCTGGATAGCGCTAATACGCACGGTATCACTGTTTGTGTTGGCCTGGGGGTGAAGAAATTACAGGAAATGAATTATGCAGATACTGCTGCTGTGCGTGTACAATTTGAAAACATGCGGAGCCAGGTGCTCGCCTATAAAGATTATCCTGCACTGCTGATGTGGGCTATTGGCAATGAAACAGACGCTAATTACAACCCGCTGGACACTGCCTACAACATTGCCTACTGGGATGCGCTGAATGATATTGCCCGGATGATCCACGAGGTAGATACCAATCACGTTACCACCGCTGTATTTGTAAACTCCGATCTGAAGAAAATGCAGCTGTTGAAAGAACGGTTTACTGAACTGGATATACTTTCCATTAACAGCTATGCGCCTAATCTTCCCGGGGTGTTGGGGAACCTGCAAACCGTTGGCTGGACGAAGCCCTACATGATCACGGAATTCGGGCCAAGAGGTACCTGGCAGATGAATCCTGAACCTAAACGGAAGATGCCCTGGGGCGCTTTTGTAGAGCAAACCAGCACAGAAAAGGCGGTAGTATACCGGCAGTTGTACCTGGATCATATTGCCGCCAATGCCACTAACAACTGCCTGGGTGGTTTCGTGTTTGTGTGGGGATATCAGTCATCCGGCGACGTAGTTACCTGGTTTGGCTTGTATAACCGGCTGGGAGAAGCTTTTGGCGCCACCGATGAAATGCAGTATGTATGGACCGGTGCATATCCTTCCAATCACGCGCCCGTGATCCGTACCAGGGACTCCTTGCTTTTCAACGGCAAACGTGCAGAGGATACCGTTATCGTAGAAGCAAATTCCATCAATACCGGCTGGGTGCATGCCAGTGATCCTGATAATGATTCGTTGCGTTATGAATGGCTGATCATTCCTGAAAATAGTGTGATGGCCGGTGGGGATCCTGCTGCCAGCTTGCCGGCGCTCCCGGGGCTGATTGTTTCACAGCAGGCAGACAGCGCCCGTTTTATGGCGCCTGCCGCATCGGGCAATTACCGCTTGTATGTATATGTACATGATCAGCGTGGCAAGATCGCCAATGCCTGTGTGCCATTTAAGGTAATACCTTCTTCTACCGGGCGACTGATAAGATCAACTTCCACCGGGGGCAGCTGGTCGTTGTCTACCAGCTGGCAGGGCGGCATAGTACCCGCTGATGCAGATACCGCAGTGATCATTGCAGGCAGTACCATTACCATTAATACCCCGGTGAAAGTAATGCGTACAGAAGTGGCCGGTACACTGGGCTTTAACACTACCACCACGAACACTTTCACAACAGGCGACCTGCTTGTGGAGAGCGGAGGCGCCTTTTATGCAAGGAATGGTACGGTTGGCAGAACCATTACGGTTAACGGGAACCTGTTGAACAACGGGGTTACTGATTTCTCAAAAGCAAGTACCACCCTGATCATGGGGCCGGCAGCAGATAGCACTGTGATTGGCGGAGCCGGAACATACTCCAATGGTATCATCCGTAGTTTAACGGTCAATAATGACAATGGTGTAACATTGCAAACGCCCATCAGCATTCCGTCCGTGCTCACGCTTACCAGCGGCGTGTTTCATAACGGCACCTACCTCACTATGGACAATACAAATGTAGGCGGTAGCGCCAGTTCCGTTAACTGCCAGATCAGGCGTTCGCAGCATGCTTCGCTGGCGGATAATTATACATTGGGAAATACGGCTGCCTTGTACGTAGTATATAATAACGATGTAAATGCGCCCGCACAGATCATGATGGAAGGCCACGAGATCCCGCTTTCACGATCATTGTTCAATATCACTATTAATAATCCCGATGGCGTAATGATCAGCGACAGTCTCACCCTGAAATCAAGCAATGCGGCCATAACGCTTACAGATGGGATCATTTATCTGCCGGCAGGCAAAAAACTCATCTGCACCAATACCTCTTACAACGGTACGCCAGGTAACAGCAACAGTTTCGTGAATGGAGCTGTAGCGCTTACTGCAGGCGCAACGCCTGTTACCAAAACCTTTCCTGTGGGATCAGCAGGGCAATACAGGAAAGTGGTGTTAACGGGATTATCATCTGTTAGTGGCGCGGTAACGGTAGTAGTATCTATCGACAGCGCAGCTGGCACACCAGGTACAGGTATGAGCAGTTTGTCGGCTGCAAGACGCTGGCATTGTGCTGTGCGCAGTGGTAACCTTGCCGGCTTTACAGGTATCAGTATCGGCTATGGCGCAGATGATGGCGCATCGCAAAACAGGCTCGCCTTTTCGGTTACACATACCGGTGCATATGATGTAATACCTACTGATAACAGTACTGCCGATGCAGTTACCAGTTCAACGGGCAGCTACAACGCCGGATGGTACACCACAGGGCTGAATGAAAGTTATATGCAGCTGAGTAATAAGCCTGCAATAATTAACGATGCGTTTATCTATCCCAATCCCGCATCAGATCTTATTTACGTGGTATGCCCGCAGGCATTGAAACAGAAAGTGCAGGCCAGCCTGGTGGATTTGCAGGGGAAAGTGGTGCAGTACTGGATGCTATCGCAGGGGCAGGTGCGGCAGCCGCTTATGTTGTCTGCTACAACAGGGAGTGGTGTTTATGTGCTGGTGCTGGAAGGAACAGGGTTTAAGCGAACGTTTAAAGTAGTGGTGGGACAAGGGGAGAGGAGATATTGAATAAGGAAAGGGGCTGCTTCAGGCAGCCCTTTTATTTGGGAGAAGATGGGTTTTATAGTTGTCATGAGGCTACAACTAATGTGTTAGTGTTTTGTTTGCATTAAATGTTTTTCTTTGTAGCTGTTAACCGGTTTATATTGTTTTTCATAGTTGAAATAGCTGTAGTGTTTACTCCTTATTGTATCCAGACTATTTTGTATCCGATGTATCGACAATATGTGAACCTCGTGAATAATTCCTGATAAATAAGGAACCTAAACCATGAAGTTTGTGATTGTATGGTCTTTGCTCCATTTTGTATGTCTTAATATAAATGTGTGATGTGTTAGCTGATTGGGGTTCCTCCCGGAGTGCGGGATTGACATTTTATCTTCTATGATTTCTGGTAACGCCGGTATGCACCTGGGAACGGGTGAATGAGAGGTGAGGAATAATTTAAGTAAGTTTTTGAATTTGTTAACCTGGAAGCCTACATGTAGTGGCTTTTGGAATGATGTAAATATTAAATGTGTTTTATGTTTTTTGTCTCTAAGCCTGGAAACCAGAGAAGCAGTAATGGGTGTGTTAACAAACTTACCCCCATTATGTTGTTAACCTTCATTCTTACAGTTTTTGTCTCGCAAGAACTTTATGCTCAAACGGACATACCGCCAATCAGTAATGTGCAGATAATCCCTCCGTCTCCTGATGCCGCTCAGCTGGGAAAATATGGTGATGTTCAGGCTAATATTTTTAATGGAATTCCGGGAATTAAAATACCTATTTATGAAATCAAACTAAATGATTTCGTTTTGCCGATTTCATTGAGTTATGATGCTTCTGGTAATAAAGTGGACGAAGTGTCGAGTGTTGTTGGACTAGGATGGTCATTAAATTCCTTTGCCCGATCCTAAAGCCGGCAATTACGCTCATACTACTTTAGGAGGTAAAATCGGAAGTGATGGGATACCATATAGACAATCTGCAACTTTTACTGGAGGAACGTGGCCATTGGCAGATAACAAAATTGTTCCATGGAGTAGAGTTGATTGGTCCACTCACGGACGCCCCATAGTTCATCCTAATCCACATCAACACATTTTTAATTTTGATGGAAAGACTTGGCAACAGGGTAGTGCTGTGCCTTTTCCCTAAAAAGCAAGATTTATGGACATTGGTTTCGAGGTTTTATTACCAGTAGAGTCAAAAATATCAGCTATTAATTTTGAACAGCCGGTTTTTGAATGGAATGGAGACAAGTACCCACAGGGTCAGGAGGAAGCTTGGGTTCATTATTTTAAGTTAATTAAATCAAATGTACCGGAACATGTTGTGCCATTATTGCCAGATAGTTTTCAAAGACGTCAATGGCAATGTATCTCAATAATTGACGGTATTGATGATTTGAAAAATGATCTTTCGGCAGGTCTAGATATTGAAAATGAGAATAATACAGTCTTCGATTTATTGTCTTCTTTGACGGAAGGTGAAAGAATGTGGGTTGTAGTTTTTGAACCTAATTATGATTGTATCGATGAAGTATTAGAAGGAAATCTCGGCAGTGCTCTTCATAAAATTGTTGACTCTTTAACAATAAAAAGGACCGGTTTCGTGCTTTGGTTTGATATGAAGGAGCAAAAGTAGAACTAGTTTGTTACTAAATGAGCGTGAGATTTTAAATGGTCTGCGTAATTTATAGAGTATCTGTGGTTTTTGTTCTTTTAAATTCTTCCTTTAGAATCATTGCTAGATAGAGAAAGATGCTGATTGATTGTTTATGAGTCAGCATCTTTTTTATTCTCTAATTTATTGGCCCAAAGGGATAGTCCCTACCCACTTATTCCTGAATTGATGAATCATTTTCCGTCATAGAGCTCCCCAAAAATATAAGCAACGTTAAGTTTGTTTTCCAAATCCTGTTTCTGTTAAGATGATGACTATTGCTACAGCAAACCTTTTATATATCACAGGATGATATAAAAGAAAAGACCTGCGTTTTCATCTGTAAAAGATAAAAGATATTACAACCGTTCCTTTAAAATAACCCTGGGCTGGGAATTTGGCGGTGTACAAAAGCAACAAAGAGAAAGGAAAACAATAAAGGACAATGGTATCAAAGTGCAGGGCAAAGAATAGATGCCAGTGCTTTACCAGCTTCCAGGTTCAAACCAGCGCAACACCTGCTGCCCTGCGGTTGCATCCTCGTGTTTAAAACGGAACTCATTTGAGTGCCTGTCATACACATAATCTTTTTCCCACTCTTTTATATTGGCTATTACCGCTTCAATAGCATCCATTATAAAGTTAACTTCTTTATTGGTCATAACAGGATGTATGGATAGCCTCACCCAGCCGGGTTTGCAGGAAAGGTCCCCTGAACGGATGCTATCGAGTATGGCGTGCGACCTGTCCTTGTTTACTTTCAGCAGCATATGCCCATAGGTGCCAGCGCAGGAACATCCGCCTCTGAGCTGGATCCCGAACCGGTCGTTGAGCAGTTTTACCACCAGGTTGTAGTGGACGCCTGTTACTATGAAAGCTACCACGCCAAGCCGTTGGGTAACTTTAGGTTCCAGTACCTGTACCTGCTTTATGGCGGCCATCCTGGAGAAAATAATGGCCAGCAGCGCTGCTTCCCGCTGCAGCATATTACTTATTCCCATTTCTTCTTTCAGCCGTATGCACATAGCCGCTTTAATGCCCTGCAGGAATGGAGGTGTTCCGCCATCTTCGCGTTGTTCAATATCAGGGATATATGAATGTTCCTGCCAGGGGTTGCTATAGTTTACAGTGCCTCCACCGGGATGATCGGGGACAGCATTCCTGTACAGCTGTTTATTAAAGATCAGCACTCCGGGTGTACCGGGGCCGCCTAGAAATTTATGCATGGAAAAGTAAATGGCATCCAGTTGGGCGCCTGGCTCCTCCGGATGCATATCGATATGGCAATAAGGAGCGGAGCAGGCAAAGTCTGCAAAGCATAACCCGCCATGCCGGTGTATGAGTTGGGCGATCTGATGATAAGGTGTTTGGATACCTGTAACATTGGAACAGGCCGTTACCGCGGCTATTTTAACGGGATGGTACCTGAACTGCTCCAGCAAAGCGCTGAAGTGCTGCAGATCTGTAAACCCGTTTTTATCACAACCAATTATCTCTACTATGGCAACGGTTTCCAGCCAACTGAGGTGATTGCTGTGATGTTCCATATGTGTTACAAAAACAACCGGTTTTAATGCTTCATCGCAGGGAATATAGCCGTTAGCGTGTTCGGGGATCCTTAGTCCCAGTATCCGCTGTAGTTTGTTAACGGCGCTGGTCATACCGCTGCCGCAAAAAAGCAGTACGTCATCTTCTCCTGCATTGACATGCGACTTCACGATCCTTTTGGCCTGTTCATAAGCCTCAGACATCAGGGTACCTGTAACTGTAGTGTTGGTATGCGTGTTGCCCACGAAGGGAAGCACCTGTTGCCGGATACATTTCTCAATGGGCGCATAAGCCCGGCCACTGGCGGTCCAGTCGGCATAAATGATCCGCTTTCTTCCAAATGGTGAATCGAAGTATTGCTGATCACCGATAATATTATTCCGGTAAACAGAGAAGTAGTTTTCTAAGCTGCTTTCACATGGTACGGGGAGTGGCGACATACCTATCTGGATTTGGATGATTTAAACAGATCGTGCGGGGGCTTGCTGAACTGCTCGTTCAGGAAACGGGGAGCAAGAAAAAGGTAGGCAATGAACAAGGCCAGTACTGCCAGTTGTGTGGCCGATATTTTCTGGATAGCCTGCCTGCTGTTGGTGTCACATACTTCTCCGGGGCAATGCTGTACCTTGTTCCTGAAAAAGAGCGGATAGGCCAGGCAGCCCAGGCAGATACCAAAAGCCGCTTCAAAGAAAAGGAACAACAGGCATACCAGGCATATACTACCCGTAATAGGACTGTAAGCATTTTCAATAAGGAAGAAGTAGAACATAGTGGCAGATAATACGATCCCAATGCTCCAGGCAAACCTTTTTTGAGGAGCGCCTACATATTCAGGCGTTTGTTTACGGACCATCAGCCGCCCAATGATCAGGGAAGGGGAGAACCTGGGATTGATGAGCACCCGTATCAGCAGGTCGGCCAGGAAAATGGTGATCACATACTTTATCGGTATAAAGTTACCATCAAAGAGGATGAACATCAGCGAGGTATAGGTAGCCAGGAAAAGTATTCCCGCGGAAGCCCTGATCTCCCTTTCATTCAGTACAGGGATATCATACCCTGCTACTTTTTCGCCGAATTGGATAAAGTTGTTCATGATTTGTTTAATATTGAGCGTGGGTTTTTTGGTTCTTTAACGCCGGCAGTATAAAAGTAGGAGATCCGTTTTGTTGCCTGTATGGCAAGTCAACGAACAACGGTTTATGGTCAACAAACAACAGGTTAGAACGGCGCGAATCATTAGGAGAAGGAGAAATATTTATCGACATTTATCTTCTCAAAAACTAAAATGAAAAAACTATCTGACATAAAGCGGTTCCGGTTATATGTATGGTTAGTGCCAGCTTTTTGGCTGATAAATATATTGGAAGATGTAATTAAGGGAGAAGGCGATTTGCCGGCAAGGATGGTAAATGAAACCTGGTTGGTGATCTTTGTGTCGGCGATTAACTACAGGTTGTTAGAATACACTTTGCCGAAACTCAGCTGGAAGAAGCTTTTCCCCGGCATCCTGGTATTGCCGCTTTATGCCGTTGCTTACTCCCTGGGTTTATTTATATGGCGTCAGTTGGGTGTAACATTGCATATTTTTACGCCTTTGGGTACGCCCGTTACCATGTCTGATAGAATAGGCATCCTCATGGGATATGGTATAGGTTCTGTTTTATTCTTTGCCATTGTACGCCATGTTTACAATTATATAAAATTGAAACAGGCAGCGCAGCAATTACTTATTGAGCGGCAGCAGGCGGAGTTGAATTACCTGAAATCCCAAACCAATCCGCATTTTTTATTCAATACCCTGAATAATATTTATTCATTGTCCAGGGATAAGTCGGACCTGGCGCCGGAATCTATCCTGCGGCTGTCCAAGATCCTGCGGTATATGCTGTATGAAACCAGCGGCCCCTATATCGCAATTGAGCAGGACCTTAAAATTATAGATGATTATATTGCATTGGAAAAGCTGCGTTATGATGATTCCCTGCGCATTAATTTTAATTCCGACCTGGAAGATGTGCGGCAGTCTTTACCCCCGTTGCTGCTAATGCCATTGGTGGAAAATGCCTTCAAACATGGGGTATCGGAAACAAGGGATCGCCCTTATGTTGATATTCATCTTTCCATAAAAAACAGGCAGTTGCTTTTTGTAGTAAAAAACTCCACCGGTGACCCGGCAGGTGATAACAAGGCGAAAATGAGTATTGGTCTTTCCAACCTGCGGCGGCAGCTGGAGCTGCTTTATGCCGACTATCAGCTGGATGTGCAGCAGGGTGATTATGTGTTTACGGCCACTTTAAAAATAAATCTCGCGAGCCATGTCTAAAATAAAGTGTATTATCATAGAAGATGAGCCACTGGCGGCAAAAGTGCTGAGCGATTATATCTCGGAAGTACCATTCCTGGAATTGCAGCAGGTTTTTAAAGATGCTATCCTGGCCTCGGAGTTCCTGCAGCAACAGGACACAGATCTTATTTTCCTGGATATCCATCTTCCTAAATTAAAAGGAATGGCTTTCCTGAAAACACTGGTGGATCCACCGTCAGTGATAGTTACCACGGCCTACCACCAATATGCCGTGGAAGGGTTTAATCTGAATGTAACGGATTACCTGCTGAAGCCATTTGAGTTTGAACGGTTTTTAACTGCTGTGAATAAGGTAAAGGCGGAGCAGAAAAGAGCAGCTACTGAAACGAGGGACTTTATTTTCGTGAATGTGCAGAAACGAAAAGTCCGCATCCTGTTTTCAGAGATATTGTATATCGAAAGCCAGCGGGAGTATATCAAAATTGTTACCACCAGGAATGAGTATCTTTCCAAGATGGGTACTAATGAAATTGAAGCGTTGCTGCCTCCTGAAGCGTTCAGGCGTATACACCGGTCTTTTATTGTTTCGGTTGGTAAAATTGATGCTTATACTGCGGAGATGGTGGAATTGAATGGTATTTCCATTCCCATCGGGAGAGGATATAAGGATGTAATAGATAAATTATAGTTTCCGGGCTTACGCATTAAACTGCCGCAGGTGATGGTCGAAGTGTTTGTATACGAAAATACCTATTTCATCTGTTTTCATTTTGCCGAAGAAATCGTGGATGAAACCTGGATTTGAGTAGTGCCCATATGCTGCTACCTGTTCTGCCCAGATCTTTTTTTCCAGTTCAATGTCCCCTGTTTTTTCTTTGGTAAGGAAGGCCGCGCCGGAGGGCATGCCTTTTTTCATTGGCCTGTCGTTGTTGACCATGCCTTTTAAGGCCATTTTACCAAAGATCCGCCCCAGGAGCCCCTGTGCATAGGCGGTATGATTTCTCCCTAACATCCAGTTGTTCCATATCGTGCAATGTTTAGTCATCTGGTAAATATTCATTTTACCCCATTGGGCTCTGTGCTCCGGGGTCAGCGTGTTAATCCTGCTGATAATTTCTTCCCTTGTTGCGTTATCGAATATTGTTTTCATATTTTTTTCTGTTTGCTGATGTAAAATTAGGATGGGGCAGAAAGACGGCCGCTGTGCAAACGTGACATTGAGCAGTGCATTTCGTGCCATTTTTTGTATATTTTTGAGGAAGCAATGCAGCACCAGTTATGAAGCACATTTCGATAATAATATATGAAGATGTATTGCCAACAGCGGTTTCCAACACCA
>NZ_DATCRD010000019.1:0-3405 GCF_036569185.1 Chitinophaga sp. | reverse complement strand
ATGCCACCGTCCTGTTATCGATGCCCCATGTGAGCGTGGTAGGAGCCCAGGCGCCTTCTACCAGCCTTTTGTAGCTGTTGATGGTAGGGGCTATCATAGGCAGTATCACCGGTAAGCAATGCAGTTGCCCGGCGATGTAACTTTTCATGAGGGCGCTCATTTTATGCTCGTCCTGTTCATCATAAAACAAATTTTCTTTGCTGCCGGCATCCCAGAGGCTTTGGTGCACATGCCCGCTGCACCCCGGCAGGCTTTCATGGATCTTGGCCATGAAGGTGGCCATTACGCCGTGCTTGTAGGCAATTTCTTTTACGGCAGTTTTAAACAGGATAGCCTGGTCTGCCGCCTGTAGAATCCCCGCATACTTAATGGCTGCCTCGTATACGCCGGGACCGGTTTCAGTATGCAATCCTTCTACCGGAATATCAAATTTTACCAGTTGCTCAAACAGGCTGCTCATATATTCATTCTTCAACGCGCTGCGAAGGATGGAGTAACCAAACATGCCAGGCGATAAAGGGGTGAGGTCGCGGAACTGCTTCTGATGGGCGGTATCAGGGGTTTCGGTAAAGTTAAACCATTCAAATTCCTGCGAAAAGTAAGGAGTATAACCACTTTGCTCCGCCGTAGCCAGCACTTTTTTCAGCAGCTGACGGGGGCAGGTATATACCGGCGTATTATCGGCTTCCACAAAATCGCCCAGGAAAAAAGGCACCCCATTCTCCCAGGGAATTTTACGGAACGTATTCAGGTCAATTTTTACCTGCGCATCCGGGTAACCGGTATGCCAGCCGGTATACTTTACATTATCATATACCACATCGCTCATGTCCCATCCAAAAGTAACATCACAGAAGCCCATCTTGCTTTCTGTTACGGACACGAATTTTTCCGCTGCAATATATTTCCCTCTCAATACGCCGTCGATATCAGCGATCGCCACTTTTACCTTACCGGACGGATGATTTTTTACATATGTTAATATTTCGGTAGTTGTCATGTGTGGGCAGGTTTAAAGATTTTGTACAACAAAAAAGAAACAGCCAGCAGGGAAAAATAAATGATGCCAAGCAGCAGGTTGAAAATAAACATCGCTACTATGGAAATGCTGGCAATCACCAGCGCTACCACCGGGAACACAGGGTAGAAGGCCACCCGGAAAGGCCGTGGCAGATCAGGCTCCTGTCTTCTCAGGATAATAATAGACACCATGGAAATGATATACAAAGTGAGCGCGCCGAAAACGGATACAATAATGATTTCGGAAGTTTTACCCGAAAGCAGGGCCAGTATCCCGATCACCATATTACCCAGAAGCGCATTGGCAGGCGTATGAAACCGCGGTGAAATTTTACCCAGCGCTGCCGGCAGGTTGTGTACCCTGCCCATTTCATAGGTAGAGCGCCCTGCCGCCAGGATAAGCCCGTGAAAAGAAGCCACCAGGCCAAATAAGCCTACAGTGATCAGCAGGTGGTACATGGGATGGTTGCTCCCGGTAATTTTTGCCAGCGCCAGCGGCAACGGGGAATCGGAAGTTTCCCCGCCGGCCCCGTTTTTATATACAATGGCCTCCCACCCGGCAATACCAGTGGCCGATACAAATATCAGGATACACAGAATGGCCAGCGTAAGGATAGCCCATCCAAAACCCTTGCTGATATCGCGTTGGGGGTTTTTTGTTTCCTCCGCTACATTGGCAATGCCTTCAATACCCAGGAAAAACCAGATGGCAAAAGGAATAGCGGCAAAAGCGCCGCCCCATCCAAGCGGGAGCGGGTTGCTGGTAAGATGGACAGCCTGGAATTTTGGAAGCGATAAACCGGCAAACAACAATAGTTCCCCTACTGCAAAAATGGTAACAATCACCTCGAAAGAGGCTGCCGCTTTTACGCCATACACATTCAGACCGGTGAACACAAAATAAATGGCAATAGCGCTGGTGAGAATGGGTACCTGCGGAAAAAAAGCGTTGAAATAAGCGCCGATGGCAAATGCAATGGCAGGCGGCGCCAGAATGAATTCAATCACCTGGGCTATACCGGCCACAAAGCCGATATTTTTTCCCATTGCCCTGTTTGCATAATCAAAAACTCCTCCTGCCTTGGGGATGGCGCAGGCCAGTTCTGCATAACTGAAAGTAAACGTTACATACATCACCATGATCACAAGCGTGGCAATAGCCATACCTCCTGTGCCGCCTTTTTCAAGGCCAAGATTCCAGCCAAAATACATACCTGAAATAACGTACCCTACTCCAAGTCCCCACAACATAAAGGGAGTCAGTGTTTTCTTTAAGCCCTTGTTTTGTGTCATTTGAAAGATCTCTGTTGCGTGTATGTGTAATATAATATAAATTAAAATATTATTTCACTAACCGTATATCTTTACTGCATGAAACTAATACCAAACGGACGCATATGGATTGAAACCGAGGAAGGCCCCTTTCTTGGTTACGGCCGTATTGAGCTGCTGGAAAAGATCGGAGAACTGGGCTCCCTGAGGAAAGCAGCCGCGGAAATGAAAATTTCCTACCGCCAGGCATGGGATTTTGTAGACCAGATGAATAAGCGTACCGGTAAACCGCTGGTAAAATTTGAGAGGGGAGGAAAAACCGGTGGCGGCGCGCTGCTCACCCCGGAAGGCAAGCAGGCGATTAAATTATTTCATGACCTGAATACGGCTTTTCAACAGTTCCTTGCCACCCGGACAACCGGTTTGAATAAACGCCGGTAAGCCCTTACTCTTTTGCAAATCGTACGGTCATGGCCGTTACTTCCCATATCCATCTTGCGGGCTTCTTTTCACCGGGAACTACAATCCTGAAAGGCCCCTTGCCATCGGGCAACGGCTGCCCGTCCACCTTATCGGCCAGTATCACTACCCGGTTGGTGAAAGCGCTGTCCAGTTCGGCCAGGGAAAACAATACCTCATACCCGTCGCCTGATTTTACGAGCAGGTATTTCGACATATTTTCCCCTCTCAGTTGTGCTCCCAGCGTTACGCCTGCCTGTTGCAAAATAGTTGTTACCGGTACACCCGAGTAACGGTGCGGTTTCCCGTCGCGGTCGGCGGCGGTTACTTCCGTTTTTGGCATCTTCCCGATATCTGCGGCACTGAGCTTTAATGGACGCGTTACTTCCCCGTCAACCGAAATGGTTTGTGCAAAAGCAGTGGTGGCAGCGAATGCAGTGATAAATAAGTAAGCAGCGAATTTGTATAGCATGGTGATGTTAATTAAAAGGGTCAGAGAATGCGGGTTGAAGTTCGTTGTTCATTTTTTTGAATAACGGTGATAAAAGCTTACCTCTATGCAGCAAAAACAAGGTCACAGCGCCGGAAGGAAAGCGGGAAAAAGTAATGAGTTGCCTGGGTGTATGGTTGATAACGGGTGCAAATTAGTATTAA
>NZ_DATCRD010000018.1:0-6918 GCF_036569185.1 Chitinophaga sp. | reverse complement strand
AAAAGATAAAGATGGCAACTCCGTTTACCCCTACAAAAATTTAGAGGCAAACCTGATGTTTGTTACCTTCAGTTATAACTTCAGCGGCATCGATTATTTTAAAGTAAAGAAAAAAAGACACTATATGAAGATGAAAAGTGGTAAAGCAGAGTTTGAAGTGAACTATTAACCAATAAGCCAGATTATCTCTGAACAATTGACTAATACCCTGTCTTCTTTGATCCAGTTTTCCCATACCCCTTGTTAATTGGTTTATAAAGCTTCAAAGCTAGCTTTGAAGCTTTATAGTTTTCTTCTCAGAAGAAAGCGCAATCGGCTAAAGACTCCGGCATTAATTTGCTAAAATAGGTTGTTATGAAACGCCCATCAGGTACCGGTGCCATATACTAATCTGAAGCAACCTGACATTACTCTTGATGTGACTGCACTTATGAAAAAGAGGAAGATTGTAAGCGCAAGTGGGTTCATAATTGAGCTTCAGAAAAATTCTGAAGTTCTTCACACAAGAATTTTTTATTCTGATCAATATCCCGATAACATTACCCGGGGGGTTAAGGCGCCCTGGCGGGATGCGCTGTTTTAGTGATAAAAGAAGACGAAATTCATTAAAAGAATAGAATTACCACCTGGTGAACGGGCTGAAAAATATCTCAATCTCATATAGACTTCTTCCCTGGGGCTTAATGCTGTGGTGCTTAGTGTAAGTTAGCTGGCGACAAGCCGGCTATCGGGCTGATTCGTTAGGTTATTGAATATTGCTTAATATTGATAAACTAAAATTTGGCACATGTATCAGACGATAAGCACCCAATTGGAGAATAATATTCTGACCATTACCATTAACCGCCCGGAAAAGATGAATGCCCTCAACCAGCAGGTACTGGCAGATCTTGCATTGGCGGTAGATGAAGTGTACAGCAACAAGCAAATCAAAGGAGCCATTATTACCGGCGCAGGCGAGAAAGCGTTTGTAGCCGGTGCGGATATCAGTGAATTCCTGACTTTATCAGATAAACAGGGGGAAGAACTGGCCAAGAAAGGCCACGTCATCTTCAAGCGTATAGAAAGCAGTCCTAAGCCCATCATAGCCGCTGTAAACGGTTTTGCATTGGGCGGAGGCTGTGAGCTGGCCATGGCCTGTCATTTCCGGATTGCCAGCGAAAACGCGAAGTTTGGCCAGCCGGAAGTAAACCTGGGGCTGATTCCCGGTTACGGCGGTACCCAAAGGCTTACCCAGCTGATTGGCAAAGGGAAAGCCCTGGAGCTTATGCTCACGGGAGATATGATCAATGCCACGGAAGCACAGGCCTGGGGACTGGTGAATCATGTTTTAAAGCCCGAAGAATTGCTGCCCAAAGCCATTTCCATCTTACAAAAAATACAGACAAAAGCACCGCTGGCAGTGGCCCGGGTAATTAAATGCGCCAATGCCGCACTGGATAAAGACCAGGACGGCTTTGAACTGGAGCTGAAAGAGTTTGGGGCCTGCTTTGCTACAAAAGATCTGCAGGAAGGGGCAGCAGCCTTTATCCAGAAAAGACAGGCGAATTTTACAGGGGAATAGCTTGCAGCCCAAACCGTAAAGCCGTACTTTTGTAGCCTTAAAAGTTTAAGTCATGGAATTCAGAATAGAGAAAGACACAATGGGCGAGGTAAAAGTGCCTGTAAATGCCTATTATGGCGCTCAAACACAGCGCTCCATTGAAAATTTCAAGATCGCGCAGGACATCAACAAAATGCCGAAGGAAATTATCAAGGCATTCGCTTACCTGAAGAAAGCGGCAGCGATCACCAACCTCGAAGCCGGCGTACTGCCTAAAGAGAAAAGTGACCTGATTGGCCAGGTATGCGATGAAATACTGGAAGGCAAACTGGACGACCAGTTTCCGCTGGTGGTATGGCAAACAGGTTCCGGTACCCAGTCTAACATGAACGTAAACGAAGTGGTAGCTTACCGCGCCCACGTTATTCATGGCGGTCAGCTTACTGATAAAGACAAATTCGTTCACCCGAACGATGATGTGAACAAATCACAGTCCTCCAACGATACCTTCCCTACTGCCATGCACATCGCTGCTTATAAAATGCTGTTGGAAGTAACTATTCCCGGCATCACAAAGCTCCGTGACACGCTGGCCAAAAAAGCAGAGGCATATAAAAATGTAGTGAAAATTGGTCGCACCCACTTTATGGATGCTACGCCTCTTACACTGGGACAGGAAATCAGCGGTTATGTAGCCCAGCTGAATCATGGCCTGAAAGCCATCAACAATTCGCTGCCCCACCTGAGCGAACTGGCATTGGGTGGTACTGCTGTTGGCACTGGTATCAATACGCCTAAAGGTTATTCTGAAAATGTAGCAAAGAATATTGCACTGTTAACCGGTTTACCTTTTATTACGGCTGAAAATAAGTTTGAAGCCCTGGCTGCGCACGATGCGATTGTGGAAGCACATGGCGCCCTGAAAACAGTAGCAGTAAGTTTAATGAAGATAGCCAACGATATACGCATGCTGAGCTCCGGCCCCCGCGCAGGTATTGGCGAAATTCATATCCCCGACAATGAGCCGGGATCATCTATTATGCCGGGTAAAGTAAATCCTACCCAGTGCGAAGCCCTCACCATGATTGCCGCACAGGTAATGGGTAATGATGTGGCGATCAGTGTTGGCGGCGCCAATGGCCACTTTGAGCTGAACGTATTTAAACCGGTGATGATCTTCAACTTCCTGCATTCTGCACGTTTAATCGGCGATGGTTGCGTAAGCTTCAACGATAAATGTGCGGAAGGTATTGAGCCAATTGAAGCCAATATCAAAAAACATGTGGAGAATTCCCTGATGCTGGTAACTGCACTGAACACTAAGATCGGCTACTATAAAGCCGCTGAAATTGCGCAGAAAGCCCATAAGGAAGGAACTACCCTTAAGGAAATGGCTGTGAAACTGGGTTATGTAACCCCGGCTGAATTTGATGAGTGGGTAGTGCCTGCAAACATGGTAGGGGAAATCAAGT
Organism: Chitinophaga sp.; assembly: GCF_036569185.1. Taxonomy (GTDB): domain Bacteria; phylum Bacteroidota; class Bacteroidia; order Chitinophagales; family Chitinophagaceae; genus Chitinophaga. The sequence goes on along the minus strand of NZ_DATCRD010000018.1, from coordinate 3,903 downwards.
AAGCACAGATCATATTTGTAGAAGAGAAGAGTCCCGCTGATAACGGGGCTCTTTTTTTATTATCTTCCCTGTAAATAACTACTATAGCCATGGACATACTCTTCTTCAGCGCGCAGCCATATGACATTTATTACTTCAATCAAAGCAACCAGTCGGGCGAGCATCGTTTCCGTTTCCTGGAGGCGCAGTTAAATGAAGATAATACCGCCCTGGTAAAAGAGGAACCTGTTGTTTGCGTGTTTGTGAACGATAAGGTGAATGCTGCTGTAATTGATATACTGCAAAAAAAAGGAGTAAGGCTGATCGCCTTGCGTTGCGCAGGATTCAATAATGTAGATCTCAAAGCTGCCGCTGCAGCAGGTATTAAAGTAGTACGGGTGCCTGCCTACTCGCCCCATGCAGTGGCGGAACATGCCGTTGCTTTACTGCTGGCGCTGAACCGGAAAATATATAAATCGTATAACCGTGTACGTGATGGGAACTTTACACTGAATGGACTGGAAGGTTTTGATCTCTATGGTAAAACAGTTGGTGTGATTGGTACCGGGAATATCGGTGCTGTATTTTGCAGGATTATGCTGGGCTTCGGATGTAAGGTATATGCCCATGATATATATGAGAATGAAGAACTGATGGAGATGGGTGTAAAGTATGTGTCTCTTGATACAATCTTTGCACAGTCGGAGGTGATATCGCTGCATTGCCCGCTGATGGAAAGTACCTGGCATATGATCAATGAACAATCCATTGCTACGATGAAAAAAGGCGTGGTACTGATCAATACCAGTCGCGGTGGTTTAATAGATACGGCCGCAGTAGTGGCGGCATTGAAGGTAGGACATATAGGCGCATTGGGAATAGATGTATATGAGCAGGAAGAGCACCTGTTTTTCCAGAATTTCTCCGGAAGTATTATCCAGGATGATGTGTTATCAAGACTAACGACATTTCCCAATGTGCTGGTAACAGCCCATCAGGGCTTCTTTACAAAGGAAGCGCTCACGCAGATAGCAGAGGTAACGCTGAACAATATACGTAGTTTTGAGAAAGAAGGAATCTTATTAAACGAGGTGAAGTAAGGTATCGATAATAGTACGCAGGCTCAGGATAATAATAAGCACTCCTACCATTATCATGAGTGGTTTGCGTTTTATTTTACGCACCAGAATGGCAGCAAACGGAGAGGCGATCACACCGCCTATCACCAGGCCTGCAATCACCTGCCAGCTGGAAATGCCGGTAAAGATGAGGAACGTGGCAGCGCTGGAAAGCGAGATGAAGAATTCTGCTGCGTTTACAGAACCGATGGTATAATGTACGGTACGGCCTTTACTCAGTAAGGTGGAAGTAACAATAGGGCCCCAGCCGCCCCCGCCGATAGCGTCCAGAAATCCGCCGGCAAAGGCCAGCGGGCCAAGTCTTTTTGTTTTGGTTTTCCTTTTATTTTTCTGGATTCCTTTCCGGATCACAATAATGCCCAGTATGAGCAGGTAAGCGCTGATAAAGGGTTTAATAACGTCTCCATCTATCTTATCGGACAACAGGTAAGCGCCTGAAACAGCGCCGATCATACCCGGTATAAGCAGGCAGAGGAATAGTTTTTTGTTGACGTTGCCCAGTTTAAAATGCGCAAAGCCGGAAGCGCCGGTAGTGAATACTTCTGCCACATGCACGCTGGCGCTGCTAATGGAAGGGGATACACCCAGGCCCAATAACAACGACGATGAAGTGGCGCCGTAAGCCATGCCCAGCGCGCCATCTACCAGTTGGGCGCATAATCCCACGATGATGTAAAACAACAATTCTGTGGTAAAGAGAGAGTGAAAGAACCGGCGTACATCTCCCTGTACAGCATCCGGTACTTCGTAGTAATAGAGGGCTGTTAAACCCGTAACGATCAACAGCGATACAACAGCAATCTGCCACCATTTGAAGGAGGACTGCGGCTTTGCGGAAACGGTGCCGGCAACGGCTGTTGTACGTGTAGTCATACCAGTTATATTTAATGATTTTAAAACAGGGATGCAGTGATATCACTGCATCCCTGCGTTTCAGCAACTATTATTTATTACCTCTCTGAAAAACGTTGTCATACGTTAAACTCAGGTAGTATAACCCACCTATGGTCGGACCGCCAACATACTGGAAGTATTTAGAGTTCAGGATATTGGAAGCCCCCAGTTTAAAGGATGTTTTGATCTTCGGCACACGGTAAGTGATCTGTGCATCTACGGTATTATAGGAAGGCACATCTCCGTTACCAAAGAGGTTCTGCCAGTAGAAGGTATTTTGCCAGTGCCATACTACGTTGAAGCCAATGTTTTTATACACATTGCGGTTACCGATGCTTACATTGGTAAACCAGTCTGGTGTATTAAAGCCGGGGATCAGTGCATCATCCTTTGTTTTATCCTGTGCCAGTTTATTATAGTTGGCATTACCGCTGATGGTATAGCTTTTATACAGATCGTAGGTAACAGCTACCGCAAAGCCGTAGTTGTTAACGGTAGATTTACTGTTAGTCCACACGCGGTAACGATTTTGCTGTGCCTTATCCAGCATCTGGTTCAGCACTGTTTGATCAGGATTGTTAACATTGCCTGTTTTAGGCACTACAGCTTCAATTTGCCCGATGAAGTGTTTGTATGAGCTATAGTAGCCATCTACATCAATAAAGAGCTTATTATCGAGTAATACTGCTTTGTAGCCTGCTTCAAAAGACGTGATCTGTTCAGGAACGATAGGATCCAGGTTAGCTACTTTCAGTACGCCGGCATTTTTGGCGGCAGCTGCTTCTTTGGAAATGTGTTCCGCATTAATGGTTTTATTTACGGCTACGCCAAACGCATCAACAGAACTGGTGAGATAAGAGTTCTTAAAGTAACCCAGTCCTTCTTCAATAAAAGCAAGACCACCTACACGTCTTACCTGTCCATTGTTTACGAAGGAGTATGCTTCAAACAGGGAGGGGAACCGGAATCCGTTCTGCCAGGAGAGACGGAAATTGTGTTTGTCTTTGATGCTGTAAACCGCCGCAATGCGTGGGTTTACTTTACCATCGAACTGTTCGTTTTTATCATAACGAAGGGAGCCGGTGAGCTTTAATGCGTCGTTGAAGAACGTTTTACTGATCTGTGCAAAACCGCCGTATTTACCGTACCATATATGTTTGCCGCCGGGCTCATTGCGTTTATCGAGCGGGCGGGAGAAATCCACGAAGTTATTGCCATCGGGGATGATCTCATAAGTGCGATAATCGGCGCCTACCAGTACATCGGCGAAGTGGATGTATTTACGCAGGTTCCAGGTACCTTCTGTGTGGTAGAAGCGGCTTTTCTGCAGCAATGCTGCCCCACCACTGGTGTTTTCGGGGTTTTTAGAAGTAGGGTAAATATCCCAGTCGTTGATACTTTTTATTTTAGCTACCTGTGCATCAAAGGCAGGTGTGCCCGGAGTCCATCTGCCGGCATCGGCAAAGGAGCGTGCAGCCGCATGGGCGGCCACCAGGTCGGAACCAGCCGTGAGTGCATTATTAAGACCAGTGGTATAATCTGCCAGCCATTTTTTATCTGTTTTAAACGACTTTTCCAGGTTATCCGCCAGCGGGTTCATGTTGTAGGAGTCGCCTGTGTTTTCGATGGAGATATAGGAGCGTACGGTAAAGTCGGGGTGTACCAGTTCCAGTTTTCCGTTTTGCACCGTTACGCCTCTGAGGCCGATACGGTTACCACGCTGGAAGAAACCGTCCATTTCGCCGTAGCGGTAGGAAGCAGAGAGTTCCACTTTGTGGGGTAAGCGGAAGTTGAAGGATACATCTGCCTTTTTGTTTTTAACGGTATAGTCGCCTACGAGGTCTTTTTCCCAGTAACCGGTACGGTGCACAGTGTAGGCGCGGCCGTCTTT